>JAJRVO010000559.1 GCA_024277275.1 Chloroflexota bacterium | reverse complement strand
TGAACGCTTCCTCATCCGCACCGATGGCCGCATGCCCAACAACCGCTACGAGTCCAAGAAGAGTGAGTAAATCAATAAAAAAGGCCACTGCCCGGCGACAGTGACCTTTTGTTTTGTTTGCCAACGTTCTACTTTTCTTAGGCTTCAGTCTCCGGCTCTTCCTCCGGTTCATCACCCGACTTTTTGCGACGAGGCTTGGGTTTTTCAGGTTCTTCCTCTGCCGGTGTTTCCTCATCCGGCGGCAATTTATCTTCACCCGGCTCCTCTGCCGGTTCATCGTCAGTCTGAGCAGGCTGGTCGGCCTCGGCCAGGGCGGCTTTGATTTTAGCGTTCAGTTCAGCTTCGGAGGAGGTTGACTCCTCTTCCAACACCTCCGGCGCGGGTTCCGTCCAGCGGACCCTTGCTCCCGTAAGGCCAGGCGCTCCCACAGAGCCAGAGGGAGATGAGGGCGCGCCCCCCGAAAATCCGTAGGCAGGAGCCGGATAGGGCCGGGTTCCAAAACGTGTAAGCAACACTGCTCCCAACCCGGTGATAGTTATCACAAGCCCCGCAATTGCCCCCATCAAACCCAACAGCCAACCCAGGCAGGGGATTTCGCCAATAACAGGCATCTTTGTCAACACAGTCAAAATCACAACGCCAACCACGCTGGAGAAGATGAAATCAGGCTGCGAGCGTCCGCTGGCAACAAGGAGTTTTTCGCCAATAATTTGCCCCATTACAATCCAGCCAAAGAGAGCGGCAATGCCAAGCAACATGTATGCTAATATTGGAACAATGGCCAGACAAATAGTGAGAATTAACGGAATGGCAATCAAGACGCCAACCAAAGCCACCAGACTAGTTATCAAGCCAATCCCAAAACTTACCGGCAATGATTGGAGCACAGTCTCACGGACGGTCATCATATGTTGGGGCATAAAGGCGGAAACCAGCCAGGCTATTAAGCCCAAGATAATCAGGGAAAAAACGATTTTGATGACATCGCTAACCATACGACCTATCCAGCCAAAAAACCCGCCCCCATCAGATGAGTCGAAAAAATTAGAATGACCAAAAGGAGGGGGTACAGGCGGCATACCCGGCATAGGGCGCTCATCGCCATAATCAAAATTAAATTCAGTTTCGTTGTGTATTTCGCCTTTTATAACTGCGCCGTCGGCTACGTCGGCATTACCCCCAAACAACCCGATACCGCCTCCAATAACGGCCGTTTCACCAACATTGGCATTTCCGCCAAGCAGGCCAATATCGCCATCTACGGTCCCATTGATATTGGCATTCCCGCCAATCAGCCCAATATCACCGTCAACAGTTCCATCAACGGTAACGTTACCTCCAAACACCGCTAAATCGCCATTAACTGTGCTGCCGGGTTTAAGGGTTACATTGCCACCAAACACTACCAAATCATCATCAATAGTTTTTTCGGCCTCCAGGGTAAAGTTTTCGCCAAAAACAACCTTTGCCCCACTTGGTCCTTGCGCAAAGGCGGGCGTGGCAAATGTCAACATTAAGAGTAAACTAAAGGTTATGGTTAAGATTTTTCTTTTCATTATATTTCTCCATTCATACAGAATGATGCAAGTTTCTTGTCGCCAAACCAGAGTGTGGGAACAAGGCAATTTTTTGAGTTAAAGCCTAAGTTCAGCGGGTGCGGCGACGCCTCGGGAGAGTAACTGCATCACCCGCACCCAGAGTCCCATTAGAATTACAGCCACTACAACACATCCCCAGAAAAGAGGCTGTTGTATGGTGATAAACGCGGCCTTAAAAAAGAGCGATCCCAGATTAAAAAAGACGCGCAATCTGCCAACCAGTTCAATAAAAGTTACCAACCACTGGTCAACAAAGCTCACATCAAACACGGCGGCGCTCATAGTGACCAGGGTTATACCGCCCATAACCGCCCAGGCGCTCACTAAAAAGAGAGTCCCCAACAAAAGCGCCCCTATTGCCAAAGCCACTTGCCACGGCTTGCCGCGACGATGCGCCAGCCGAACCTGAAACCGATGGGGAAACCCGGGCTTGGGAGCCGCCATGACCGTTGCGGCGTTACGGAGTAGCTGGTGTACATGCTGCATAGCCTGATATGTGTGGCGACACGTCAAGCAATCGGCCAGATGCGCTTTCAACTCGGTTGCCTCGGTAGCATTGAGTTCGCCATCTAACAGCAACGAGATTTTTTCGGTATATTCATCTTTTTGGTTGATATCTATTGTGTTTTGGTCTTTCATCATCAGCTTCTCTCTTTCTCTTAAGAAACTTTTCTTTGCGAGTTTCATACTGATGTGTAGCGAAGGAGAGAAGTGGAGGGACACCCCCCACCCCCCCCGCGCCATTGGCGGTTCCAGGTAAGATAGAAGTTTGATCCGGATCAATTTCAGCGCCCCACAATGCGCGCATCGTTCAAACTGGGGAGAAAATGGGGAGGGCAACCCCCCAACAAGTCCCCGGCCTACGGCGTTTTCTTATCAGTGTGACGGCAACATTTGCGCCTCTGCCCCCTCGGCAGCTTCGGCCAGCATTTTCCGCGCTCTAAAGAGGCGGCTCTTGATAGCGCTGACGCTGGTTTCAAGCGTCTCCGCAATTTCATCGTAAGACATCTCGTACCAGTAGCGTAAAATGGTTACTGCCCGGTAATCGGAGGGCAGCGTGTCGAGCAAAGCGCGCAGCGTGTCTTGCGTTTCGTGTTGCAGGGCAACCTCTTCGGGTTGGAGTTTGGTATCGGGCAGCCAGCGCCAAGTCGGCAGGTCATCCCAGGAGACCATTTGGTAACGCCGTTTGCGCAGCCGGTCAATGCAGTAGTGGGAGGCAATGGAAAGCAGCCAGGACGAGAATTTGCGACCGGGATTGTAGGTATCAAGCTTGGTGTAGGCTCGCAAAAACGTTTCCTGCGCGGCGTCTTCAGCCTCATTGGCGTCGCCCAGCATACGATAGCACAGATTGTATACGGGGCGCTGATAAGCGTCGACAATGTGCATAAAGGCAGCGCTATCGCCCTTTTGGGCTGCCAGCGCCCAGGCTTGCTCCTGCGCCTGCATTTCTGGCGTAATGCGCTCTTCAATTTTCGGATGTTTTACATCCGTCGGTTCCGTTGTAACGGAAGGAGTCATCGGAATCTGTTGGCCAAACGTTAAAGTATTTTGCATGATGCAGTTTGGAATTCCTTTTCTCTGTCTGCACCATCCTTTACGGATTATAATGGCAAAAGTTGCAAAAGAGGAATAGTACCTTAGCAGTTGAATCCTTGTCTTTTGGGCAAGAAAAATTATTAGAGTTTATAGAGATTTGTGAGTTTAGTGAGTTTAATGAGTTGTTAGCTATCCCCGGTAAAAATAAATTGGGAAACTTGGGCTGATAACCGGCGTTAAGTGCGGCATTGCGTCCTTTTAACTCACCCAACCCACCTAACTCATTAAACTCCTATAAACTCTATTGTAAACGCGGCAAATTTGCGGATAGGAGAATGGCGAAAATGGGTCGGCCTTTCATTCGCCACATTCGCCCATTCGCCATTCCGGTTTATCCGGGTTAGGTGTTTGGGAAACAAAAAAGAGACCCTGAGTATTAACTCAAGGCCCCGTCAGGAAGGTTGGAAGACTGGAAGACTGGAAGGTTGAAAGGTTGAAAGGTTGGAAGGTTGGAAGGTTGGAAGGTTGCTCTATCCAGACTTCCAGCCTTTCAGGGCTGTTATCAAGTTACGCCGTCAGCGGCAAAAGCATTCGCTCATCCGTGGCGTTGAGAGCTTTTTGGCCGGGCAAAGTGCCGCGCAAACTCCACGGGCCGGTCCAGGTGATTTCAACTTCGGCCAGTTTACCGCGCCAATCCCGGTCGCTCTCGTCCTCAAAAAAGACCAGTTTGTTGGTTCGGGTTCGACCCCGCCAGCGTCCTCTCTGTTTGCCCTCAACCAGAACTTCCATCTTGTGACCCAGCAGCCCGGCGTTGATTTCTGTTACAATCTGCTCTTGAAGAGTGTTGACCGCATCAAGACGCCGCTTCTTTTCTTCTTTGGACACGTCATCTTCCAGCATTTTGGCCGAAACCGTCCCGGGGCGCGGCGAGTACATAGCTACGTGACACACGTCCAGTTTTAACTCGGCCAGCGTGTCGAGCGTGCGCTGAAACTGGGCCTCGCTCTCGCCGGGGAAACCGAGGATGATATCAGTGGCAATGGATACCTGCGGCATACGCCGGCGAATGCGCCGGATGAGGTCGTAATACTCGGTCATGGTGTAGTTGCGTTTCATTCGTTTCAATACCGTATCGTCACCGGCCTGGTTGGGTACTTCGATATGTTCGCACACTTTAGGCAACTCGGCCACGGTGTCGAGCAACTCGTCAGACATATAGTTGGGGTGACTGGTCAAAAAGCGAATCCGGTGCAGGCCGTCAATATCATTGATAACGCGCAGCAATTGGGGCAAACGCGGGCCATCGGGAATGTCGTAACCGTAGCGGTCGACAATCTGGCCCAGCAGCGTCACTTCGCGCACGCCCTGGGCCACCAGGCTGCGTACCTCGGCGGCAATCTCGCCGACGGACCGGCTGCGTTCTGTACCGCGCCGCGAGGGGATAATGCAGAAAGTGCAAACGTGATTGCAGCCGTAAACAATAGGCACATGAGTAGCCACCAGGCTATTTTTCTCGTGTCGAGGCAAAACAAGGGCCAACTCCTCATCCTGCAACCGGTGGCGATAATTGAGCGAGCGCCGCTCACTGTCGCGGGCCAGCAGGAAATCAATCAGGGGGGCCGGTTCGCTGGGGGGCATAAAGACATCAACATGGGGAAAAGTCCGGGCCAATTTACCGTCGCCCCGCACGCCGACCATGCAGCCCATCAGGGCAATCACCTTATCGGGTTTGGCCTCTTTCATCGGTTTGAGGCCCCACAAAAAGCCGGTGGCTTTATCTTCGGCGCTCTGTCGAACCACGCAGGTGTTGAGCACCATTACATCGGCCTCTCGATAGTTGCCGGTGTATCGGTAGCCCAATTTTTCCAGTTCCGACCCCACCCGCTGCGAGTCGGCCACATTCATTTGACATCCGGCTGTCCAGATGTGATATTTCATAAAATCTATGTTCCCTTCTTGGCAAAAATCACCGTTTCCCACAAGCTAAAGTACATGGTCCCATCTGCCCATCGAGGGGCAAACAAGGGGTTCAACGCCTCCGGGATATGGCGCATCATCTCCAGCAACTTCTCTTTATCCGCGTCAGAGACGTGTTGCCGGTCGGCCCACTTGTGGAACTCAAACTCTTTGCTTAACTGGCGGCTGGCCTCCACCTGCAAACCGGCCTTTTCAAACATTGCCTGCAAACGGACCAGGGGATAGACCCAGTTATGCGAGGGGTCGCGCAATTTTTCATAGGCGTTGTAGTAACCGGCAGCCTGCTTGTCGGGAACGGTGATGTTATCCGTGAAACCGAGCGTTCCGCCGGGTTTGAGTACCCTGGCAAACTCGCTAAGGGCCTGGCGGGGATTGGGAAAGTGATGAAAAGCCAGCCGGCAAGTCACCAAATCAAACAAGGCATCATCAAAGGGCAACTCCTCGGCGTCGGCGGCTTTGGTTTCAAGATTGGTTAAGTTGCGAGCCGCGGCCAACTCGGCGGTTTTGCGTAGCATCGCTTCCGTCAGGTCAGAGGCAATCACGTGAGCCAGGTGCGGGGCAAAAAGCAAGGCCGTATGCCCGGCCCCGGTGGCAACATCGAGCGCGAGCCAATCCGGTTGGGGTTTGACCAGTTCCAGCAAAATCCCCAAACTCTCGCCCTTAGCGTGAATATCGCTGGTGGCGTACCCTTCTGCCGAAGCGCCAAATTGGGCTTGAACTTTTGCTTTGAGTTCGTCAGACATTACGCTTCTTTCCTCTCTTTCAAAGTTTCCACAAATGCCGCATGTTCCGCCGAGGCCAGCCCTTCCTGCAACACAGCCAGCATCGTTGCCAAATCGCCAGGCCACAAGGCGGCCGGTTGCAGCCACAGACCGGAAAAGACCTCGCTGCGGATAATGCCATCTTCATCGGGTTCTAATGTTTCATAAACGCCCTCACGCAGAACAAACCAATCGACTCTCTTTTCGTACATTTGCACCACCAGATATTCCGGCACACCGTTTCGAGCATAAACACGACGCTTGTCGTGCATATCGTAACTGGCGCTGCTGGCAGCAATTTCTACAACCAGTTCCGGCGGCCCTTCTAAGTAATCATCATCCGTAATACTCGATTGCCCGCCAACAGTCGGCCCCAATCGAAGTAAGGCGTCGGGTTGAGGTTCATTTTCAAAGTCTAATCGTACAGTTGCATTATCACCAGTATCGGTTCCAGGTGTGGCTGCAACATAGACCCCAAGCCAAGTCACTATTCGAGCATGTGGTTGACTGTGCTGTGTATGACGTACTGGTGATGGCATATAAACGACTCCTTCAATTAGTTCGGCTATTTTTATCTCCGGGTGAGCCTGATAACGCCGCTCAAACTCCGCCCGAGAGAGTCGGTCTCCGCTTTGCAGCGGCGGCGGCCCAACCATTTCGGCAGGCTGAACAGGATCAACCGGCTGAACGGGTTCGACCGGCTGATCCTGGTCCGATTGCTTTTGTTGTTGAATTGTTCGCACACTCATCAATGGCCTCCTTGCGTCGCTCGGTAATTATTTTACAGTGGATAATGGCTAAATACAATTTGGCTCAATGTAGATTTCAAGAACGCAGGCTGAATAGTGGCAAGTGGGAAGTTTAAGTTTCAGGTTTCAGGTTTCGGGCGGGCAAAGGCTATATGCCACCCGTCACTTGCTACGTACAACGTGGCACAAGGATTGCCGTCTCTTCCATCTCTTTCCTTTGCCCCTACTGCCTCCTCCGTGGTACAATCGCAAATTATAAATTAAAATAAGGTCACAAGGTAGCAGGGTAGCATCACATTATTTTTTTGCAACCTTGCAACTTTGCAACCTTAGCAACCTTGAGCGACAATTTTTTACCAATATCAAAACCCAATTCCCAAAGTGGAGTATTTAATGGATTTTTTAACAGGACTTAACCCCAGTCAGCAAGAAGCGGTAACAACAGTGGAAGGGCCGGTGCTGGCTTTGGCCGGGCCGGGGTCGGGCAAAACGCGGGCGCTGACCCACCGCATTGGCTATTTGGTGCGAGATTGCGGCATCCCGCCCTGGAACATTGTGGCCGTCACCTTCACCAACAAAGCCGCCCGCGAGATGAAAAGCCGCCTGGAAACGCTGCTCACGCGCAATCAGGTCAACGCCCTCAGCGTGGGCACGTTTCACTCCCTGTGCGCTCGCTGGCTGCGACAGGATATCGAAACCCTGGGTTATTACGACCGCAACTACGTTATCTTTGATACCAACGACCAGTTGGCCGTGGTTAAACGCGCCCTCCGCGATTTACAACTGGATGAAAAAGCCTGGAAACCCAGTCCCATTAACTACGCCATCTCCAAAGCCAAAAACGAGATGATTATGCCGGACGAGTTGCCGGTCCGCGAGTATCGAGAAGAGATTATTCAGCGCGTTTATGAGCGCTACCAGGAGATACTGGTCGAAAATAACGCCCTTGATTTTGACGACCTGCTGCTGGTTACGCACCGCCTGTTCCGTCGCCACCAGCCGGTTTTAGAGATGTACCAGCAAAAATACCTGCACGTTATGGTCGATGAGTTTAAGGACACCAATATGGTTCAGTACAACCTGGCAAAAATGCTGGCCGGGGGATACCGCAACATCTTTGCGGTTGGCGATTTGGACCAGGGAATCTACTCTTGGCGCGGGGCCGATTACCGCAACGTCCTACGCTTCCGCGACGACTATCCCGACCTGACGCTCATCCACATGGCCCAAAATTATCGTTCTACCAAGACCATTCTGGATGCGGCCAAGAACTTAATTCGCAAAAACCAAAACCGCATCGAAAACGACCTCTTTACCGAACGCGGTCAGGGAGTCAAAATCCGGCTGGTAGAAGCCTACAACGAGCGCGAAGAGGCCGGTTTTGTGGTCGATGAAATCCGCCGGTTGCAGCGCGACGGCGAATGTTCTGCGGGCGAAATTGCCATTATGTACCGCATCAACGCCCAGAGCCGGATTCTGGAAGAAACCTTTATGGCCAACAATATGCCCTACATCCTGGTGCGCGGCACACGTTTTTACGACCGCAAGGAGATTAAAGACGCGCTGGCTTACCTGCGCCTTATCCACAACCCGGAAGACAGCGTCAGCCTGGGGCGCATCATCAATGTGCCGGCCCGGGCCATCGGCAAAAAAACTATTGCCGACCTGCACCAATGGGCCTATGAGTTGGGTTCGACCCCCTGGCAGGCCATCCAACAACTGGTCCTTGATGAAAAAGTAGGACAAGAACTACCTGTTGATGAGGAGGCGCTTTCTCACTCGTCCCCGATACCGGCTCCTTTTAAAAACCGAGCGCGTAAATCACTGATAGAATTTGGTAAGATGATAAATATGCTCATTGCATCCAAGCAGAAGTTAACCCTGCTGGAGTTGTTCGACTTGATGATTGGCCGCACCGGCTACAAAGGCCTTGTCAAGGATAACACCCCGGAAGGCGACGACCGCTGGGAAAACTTGCAAGAGTTACGGCGCGTCGCCGGCGAGTTTACCGACTTGGAAGGCGAGGAAGCCCTGGCTCGATTTCTGGAAGACGTGGCTTTGGTCTCTGATGTCGATGCCCTGGGCGAGGAAGGAACCGCGCCGGCTCTGTTGACCCTGCACACGGCCAAAGGGCTGGAATTTCCGGTAGTCTTTATGGTCGGCATGGAAGAACGCCTATTTCCCCACAGTCGCAGCCTGATGGATACTGAACAGATGGAAGAAGAACGCCGGCTGGCTTACGTCGGCATTACCCGAGCCAAAGACCGGCTTTACTTAACCCGCGCCTTTCGTCGCCAAACCTACGGCTTTGAGGAACCCACCGAGCCGTCCCGTTTTCTCAAAGACATTCCGCCCGAACTCCTGGAAGACAACGAGCAGCAAAGGCCGGCCAGGGGGACCGCAACCGGCCAAAGTCGCTTTACCACGCGGCAAGTAGCCCAACAAATCAGCAGTCGCTGGGACCGGGCGGCAGGCGCTAGTTCGACACCCCAGGCGGCCAAATTTAAAACCGGCGACCAGGTTTATCACAGCAAATTCGGCGAAGGGACCGTCATCTCGGTAGAGTTAACCGGCAACGATGAATATGTGCAGGTTGCCTTCCCCAACCAGGGCGTCAAAAAGCTATCCGCCAGCATCGCCAAGTTAGAGAAACGCTGAACTTAGAACAATAGCAAAATGGCTATACGCAAACAACTCGCTTCACCCGAAACTATCGAGGCCCGATTTGGGCAATCCCGGAATGAGATTACCCGGTTAACGGACACTCACACCCTGGCGGTTCAAAGCTGGTTGTCCACTCGCGCCCCACGGGTCGAACGCTTCGACAGCCTGGGAATAATTGCCAACTCAACCGGCTTAAACGTTAGCCTTTTTAATCTTGCTCTGGGCTGCAACTACCCCTTGGAAACTGACGATAAAACCATTACCGCCGAAATCAAAGCCCTTAAAAACTTTTACGGCGAACGCAACGTTCCCTGGTCATGGTGGATTGGCCCTCGCCCCCAACCGGCTGATATTTTTGACCGGCTGCTGCAACATCACTTAATCGAAACTCGCCAAACTGGTTTGCCCGCAATGGCGCTGGCATTGCCAATGCCAATAGCCGAAACGTTACCGGCCCCTGCGCCACCGCTCAACCCCGACATCCAAGTTTGGCAAGCCAGTGACCGAACTGATTTAGAAGCAGCCAGCGCCATCCGATGGATTGCTTTCAGATTTCCAGAGGGCGCTGCGTCAACCTATTTTGAAGATATGGCCGCTGACTGGCTCAACGGCGACCCGGCCCGTTTATACCTGGCCAAAGTGGGTAACGGCCCTCCCGCCGCTATTGGGGCCTTGATTATGGGCGCGAGATTACCGGGCATTTATATTATGGCGACCCTGCCGAAATGGGGCAGGCAAGGATTAGGTCAGGCCATTATGGCCCATATGATCTCCGTAGCCACGGACGAAGGGCATAAAACGCTGATGCTCACCGCCGGGGATATGGGCTACGGTCTCTACAAAAAATTTGGTTTTGAGCATATCTTCAACTACAGACTCTTTGGAAATGGGGCTAAAAATGGGGCTAACAGCAGATAGTTTGGGGAAAATAGTCGGCCAAAACTCGTGACGAGTGATGCGTGATGCGTGAGCCGGTTTTAGTCACGCACCACTACCGCTCTTGTAACAAGGTTTGAGATAATTCAAATTCTTCATCGCCCTAAAATGGAGGCAAGCAATGATTATTCTAAAAATCGGAGGCAGCGAAGGCATTAACTACGATTTTATTGCCGATGATGTTGCGGAGTTAGTTAAAGAAGGTCAGCCGCTTATTGTCATTCACGGAGGGTCGGCCCTGACCAACAAAGTGGCGGAACAGTTGGGACACCCACCGCAGTTTGTAACCTCGGTCAGCGGCTTTACCTCTCGCCGCACAGACCGGCGGACACTGGAAATCTTTGAGATGGTTTACTGCGGCCAGATGAACAAGGGGTTGGTTGAAAAGCTGCAAATGCGGGGAGTCAACGCGGTTGGTTTGAGCGGACTGGATGGCCGGATTTGGGAGGGACCGCGCAAAGGGGCCATCAAAATAATCCAAAACGGCCGCAAGCGAGTGCTTCGAGACGACTATACCGGCAAAGTGGAAAAGGTCAACACGGCATTGTTACAAACGCTGCTTGACGCCGGGACGCTGCCTGTGCTGACCCCGCCCGCTATCAGCTATGACGGCGAAGCCATTAACGTAGATGGCGACCGCGCCGCCGCCGCCACCGCCGCCGCTTTTCAGGCGGAGGCTTTGATTATCCTCAGCAACGTACCCGGCCTGCTGGAGAACTTCCCCGACGAGTCGAGCCTG
>JAJRVO010000558.1 GCA_024277275.1 Chloroflexota bacterium | reverse complement strand
GGATTCGAAGTATGAGGTCACTCGTTTAACATCCTGGAGTGTTTTCTCGATCAAGTCGGCCAGCCGGCCACTGCCAGAGGCGCGAGCAACGACTAAATGGAAATGCGTGTTCTGCTCGAAGGTAACTTTTTGCGCTTCTGCTGTTTTCATACCCTGTAGATCAAGCTCTTTCAGGTGAGTCTCCAACTCTTGGATGATCTGCTGTACATCCGGCTCCGTAATTCTTTCAGCAGCTAAAGCTGCCGCCTCTCCTTCGAGCAGGAGACGCATATGGTAGATCTAACGCACGTCTTTTGGCGTTAGCGGCAAAACCAGGTACCCGCTGCGTGGCATTACTCTCAAAAAACCTTCTGCCACCAACGTCCTGAGCGCTTCACGGACAGGCGTCCGGCTGGTACCGAACTTCTGGGCTAACTCTTCTTCAACCAGAATATCGCCAGGCTGAAAGCGCCAGGTGGTGAGTTCCTCCAACAATGCATCATACGCTTGCTTTGATTTCTTGACCATAGATTTAGTACCGTAAGTTAAGATTCAACAAGTATTTGTTATCTGTAGATATATTTTACAGTATACTGTTAAATATTCTGATAAGAATACTAAAGTTTTTGTGAAAGTCAAATGGGATTTGTTTAGGGTATTTTCTCATTTGCGAGAATAATATTCCTGCATAACCCTGTTGCATGGAGTATATGGTCAACGGTTGAAAATTGTCCCATATTGGAGGGGTGGACATAACATAAGATATATTCCGCCAGGCGGAGCAAATTCAGTCGGGGCAGGGGCCGCACCCGGTGCAAAGCGGGGCATAACATAAGATTGGGGCTGCTTGAGCCACTCCGCCGGCCACCGGGCCACCCCCAGTCGCCGTGCCGGCAGAGCTTAGCATAGGATTTGTGCCGATTTTCCCCTGGCTGGTGGTCTCCTTCTGGGGTAGGAATGAAATCATCACACCCCACCCCACCGCCAGAAAGGAGACCTGTGCTATGATAGCCAATTTTTTCTCCGCTGGCAACTCTGACACCCCCGACCAACCGTTCTTTCAACAATCCGGAACCGTCCGACCCTGGCTCAACTGGCTCAAGCCGAAACCGATTTGCCCGCCTTCGTCCGCTACTGCCCGGTTGCGATGAAGTATCTACATCTGCTCGGCCCCCTGAATTGGGACCACTTTCCCGAACGCGACCCCAATTATCCCTGGCCCGACCCTACGCCTCATCCCCACGCTGCTTACGGCGCTTCTTTCATTATTAAACTGCACGAAGACAAAACCTACATATCCGACCTGCGTGGCTACCTGGTTGAACATCCGGCCCTGGTCTGGCTCTTGGGTTTTCGCCTGAAACCTGATGACACTTCTCCCGACGGTTTCAATGTCGAGGCCAGCCTGCCTACTGCCCGCCACTTCGGTCGCGTCTTGCTCGAATTGCCCAACCAAGTTCTTCGGTTTTTGCTGACCAGTACCGTTCACTTGCTGGCCGACGAACTGCCCCCGGACGTCATTTTCGGTCAGGTTATTTCGATGGACACCAAGCACATCATCGCCTGGGTCAAAGAGAATAACCCCAAGGCTTACGTCAAGGAAGCTGTCCGGCTCGACAAGACCCGCCAGCCCAATGGCGACACTGACTGCAAACTCGGTTGCAAAAAGAAACGCAACCGAGGCCCCGACGAGAGCAAAGAAGTGACCGCTCCGGCCAATGAGCCGCCCACCCCGACCAAAAACCTCGTTTCTGTCACCAACTTCTCCTCATTGGATGTTTACTACTGTTGTTATGCACGCCCTCCTTGACTTAATACTGATTAGCGTGCATTATGATACCACTATTCGGAACAGGATACCCGTTTCTCTTTTTTATCGTGAACTTGCCGAAAGATTTTGTTACTGTTTTGGGCCTCAATCACTAATCTGGTGGTAGTCTGTACCATCAATTGTCATTGACCACTTATCAGCAGTTGGCAAGGATACGGCCGAAGTTTAGACAAACCACAGGGCAGAGGTCTGCCAGACCTCTGCCCTGTGCCAAAACGCAAAAAACCGCCCGTTTGGGCGGTTTTTTTAGAGGCGACGACCGGATTCGAACCGGTGAATAAAGGTTTTGCAGACCTCTGCCTTACCACTTGGCTACGTCGCCAAATCTCAAACAACTTAAAAAGAAAACCAGACCAGCTTGCAGAAACGAAAACAGAATAAAAGTAGAAGAAAAAGTAGAAGGAAAGTAGAAGAAAAAGGGAAAGAAAAAGTAGAAGAAAAAGGGAAAGTTTTCAAAAAGTTACAGTTTTCAATTGTGAATTTATTTTACCACCACCCTCCATCCCCGTCAATTTTTGTCCCGGCAGAATCTTCCCCTTTCAAGATGGATATTAATTAAAACTGCCAGGTTTTTCTCAAACCTGGCAAGCCCTTTCATCCCCATTATTGTATCTTTTATTTATTCATCTTCATCTTCTTCAGGTTTTTGGCCTTTCCAGGACGACGGAAGAAGATCAACATCGTCGTCAACTGGCGAATAACGGGCATGCGCTTCCTGTAGTTCAGCATTATTGAACTGGGTGTATATCTTGGTGACCTCAATGCTGGTATGCCCCAGCAGGTCTTGCAACTGAGCCGTGGGAATGCCGGCTTTGGTCGTATCTCGCCCAAAGGCGTGCCGCCAGGCGTGTGGATTGAAATTCTCATCGCCAATATCCACCTTCTCGGCCAACCTTTTGAAAACTTTGTACAGCCCATCATAGGTCATTTGCCCTTTTTTCGACCACCATACCGGGTCCGTCTTCTGGTGCGATACCGTCTCCCGGTAAATCTTTAACGCTCGCCGGGTAACGGCTTTGAAGTAAAGTTTCCGCTCCTTGTCTCTTTTCCCACGCACTGTCGCTTTACCTTCATCCAGCCGCACATCTCCCCAGGTCAGGGACAGGGCTTCGGTCGCCCGGCAGCCGCTATCTCGAAAGAATAGCAAGATGGCCCGATCCCGAGGATTATCTGCCACATTCAGCATCGCTCTAATATGTTCCCTGAAAATCGCTTTGGGTTCTCTCTCCCGGGGCAACTCGGGAGGAGCCACATCTGCCAACGGATGGGCGAGTAAATAACCCTTCTTGATCAGCCAGCCGCCAAAGCGATTCAGGATATGATAGTGCCCCTTGCGGGTGTAATCTGACAAATTCCGTCGCTTTAAGGAAGCATAGTAGGCCACCCATGTTGACGGCTCGCCCGGATTATGTTTGGGATTTCGCCACAGCCAGTCGGTAAACTGCCGCAGCCGGTTACGGTAGCCCTTGAGGGTGTTTTCTTTCCGGTCTTCATTGATTTCAAGATAATCCACAAACTCGCAAACTAACCCCGACAGCTTTTCAAGGCTAATGGCCGGGTTAGCTATGGCGCGGTTGAGGTGGTGGGCCAGATGGTTGCCATCAGGTAGATTGAGTACGACTATACTGCATCCATCCGGCAATGTCGTCAGGTTGATCTGCAATCGTTGATTTTCGATGCTGAAGTTGAGATTTACCACTGTTGAACCCTCCCTGGGCCTTCAAAATTTGGCGGGAAGCGGTAGTAGTTGCCATTAGTTATCTGGCGCAGGTTGGTCGCTTTTTGTATGGGCCACTCTTGCGCTTTCGACTTCAACTCAAATTTGGATTGCTCCTGACCAGGAATCGTAAAGATTTGTGGCATAATATACGCTCCTTTGCAATGAAATTCGGTGAGGATGAAAGTGAAAAGATAAATAATCGCATTGCAATGGAATCGGCAACTTCAAAGTAACCTGTGGGGCGGGCAGGGCGTTATAATACGCCCTGCCCTGGCTGAATAGCGATAAAAACAAAAACGGCCACCCCCGCCGCGCAGGCAGGAGTGACCGTCTGGAATCCTTGAGCCACCATAGAAGCTATGGTACAATGACGCCAGCCCTGTCAACTGCCCTACCAGTTGGCGAGGTTAGCCGCCGGTGAGTGCTACCAACACTCGCCGGTGGCGACCTGGGTATACGCTATTCAGCCAACTAACGATACCACTTGTATCAAGATGGGTCAAGGGGTTTTGAGGGTCAATTCAAAAAGCTATCAACTATCTACAAAGACCTTCTTCAAGTGATAGTAGTTATGCAAAGCTCTGGCCCGAATAAAGGCGCGTTTGCCTACGCCAATAATATCGCTGCTACCGTTCTTACAGACAGGACAACCACAAGGCAATGGCTTTGATAAACGTCGATGTTTCGGAAGGCGACCTGCCATTGGAATATGAGGTGGTTCCATTATGCCAAAGCGCCGATAAGGATTACTATACAAGATTTCGTTGTAGGCGGCGGCTTTAGCGGGACGGGCGGAGTCGATAGAGTGGATGCCCATTTCACGGAAGGCGTTGACGGTTTCAATCACCCCCACCCCAAAGATGTGCAACCGTTCTGCCCCCACAACGGAAGCAACGGCCTCCACCCGCCTTATAATTGGTTGGTGGCGTTTCAACACAGCCAACGATCCTATCCCGTATAAATCAAAGCCAATAGATTTTAACTCGTTGGCGCAATAAATGAGCGAGGCCTCGTCGTAGCCCTGAATAATGGCCATTGTGCGCCAATGAGATGGGAGGCGATGCTTCTTGGCGAGTTGTTTGAATTCGTAGGCGTAAGCGATGGTTTGGGTAATACAGTAATCCTTTTGATTGGATGTGAGCGAAGCATCCAGAACGGGATAATCGCGGGCGCAGATAATGGCTTCTATAGGGGCCTGGTCGAGAATACCTAACTGGCGTTTGAAGAGAGCAGGAGGAGATAAAGATTCTTGGGGAGCGATGGCATAACGATACCCGCCACTATCAATAATCAGGCGATGGGGCAATATGTTGAATTGGCCCATCGACCAGTCACGAGCGACAGAAGCAACGCTGACCAACATCGCGCAGTCATCATCGTGGCGAGGGTAATCAGGATCACCCGGATACCAACTTACGTAAAAATCCATCATTTATTCCTTGAGAGCTTTCTGAATGAAGTT
>JAJRVO010000557.1 GCA_024277275.1 Chloroflexota bacterium | reverse complement strand
CCAGCGGCGCAGGTCTTTATAGATGGGCGGGGTAAACCCCGTGCCGCCGTTCGCCATTCGCCGCCAGTGGTGGGATGAGTAGTATTCGTAGATAAACTCGGATGGTCCCTGGAAGGGGAGTTCAAGTATCACGGTATCGGCGGGGGTTTCGCGTTGCAGCCAGTGGTAAACCGGGGCAATATTTTGTCCGGCGGGGAACTCCCGGCAGGGTAACTCTGGGCGGCATAAGGGGGCGGACCAGGATTCCAGCAGGATGAAGGCCAAAAGCATAAGAAAGATTGGTAATTGGTAATTCGTAATTCGTAATTCGTAATTGATAATTGATAATTGAAGTTTGGATAAGGAAGTCGAGATTTGAGCCGCGCCCAGGCCGGCCAGGGCAGTCAAACCTAGCGCTACTAAAATGCCATAGCGACCCGGCACGCGAATCCCCTGAAAAACGGCCACATTATCATACAGCCAAAAATAGGGTGAATACTTTAAGAGCGAAGCCGTACTGTCGCCCAGAGCCTGCTCATTGAGGCCAAAAGAGAGCAGCAGGGCAAACAGCGTAAGCAGGGTCAGGAAAATAACAGCCGGAAACAGATAGGTAGAATGCGCAGCGCGTTTTTGAGACCTGAACCCAAAAATCGTAAATCGTAAATCGTAAATCGTAAATCGCAACAGGGCTATCAAAGCTAACAGTAAACCGACAACACCGACCGGCATTAACGGTTGAATCTGGTGTCCTGCCGACTGCCAGCGGCCAAACGTGCCGCCATAAAGCAGGTTGTGGGGGATAGCGGTCAGGTAATCGGTGAGGGCGGCGCTGTAGATACGAACTTCGCCGGGGGTGCGGATGGCGCCCATCACGTCGCTAAAGCGGAGGTACATGCGCCATACAGGCCAGTTGAGGGCCAGCGTCACCAGAATAGAGAGCGCGGCGGCAACCCACAAACCCCGCCGCCAGCAGACCCGACCGGTCAGGCTATAAACCAACGCCAGCAGAACGCAGGCGATGGTCAGGTTGAGCGAGAAGTGAAAACCGGACAGGGCTTGCAGGTTGAAAAAAATACCAAATAAGATGGGGTAACGGAGGCCGGGCCGGGTGAGGGTCCAGTGCAAGGCCAGCAGGGTTAAGGGCATCCATTGCGTAACCAGCAACTCCAAATGGTTCAGTTGCCCAAAGCGATGGGGGGAGAAGGCAAACAACACCCCGGCTACCAACCCGGCCCAACGCCGGCCGGTCCAATCCGTAACCAGCAGATACATCCCGTAGCCGGAGAGAATAAACGTAATCAGAACCGACAGGTTCAACCCAACTAAATGGCTATCGGCCAACACCAAAAAGGGCAGCGCCTGAGCGGAGATCATCAGGAAGTGCTCGCTGTAGGCCAGGGTTAAGGGAAAGGGATAAAAGATGTTGGTATTGAACAAATTGGCAATGGCCGCCGGCCCGCTGAGAAAAGCGTGGGCGTTCCACTGCATCCGCCACACGTTTAACAAGGGGTCGGTGGGTTCGGGGACCATATTGGAAAGGTTGGTGGAGAGAGGATAGAGCATGATGGCGGTGAGTATGGAGAAGAGAATGAGGACAAACCAGTCTCGGATGTAAAATTGTAAGTGTGAAGCACGGGATAAGAGAGATGAGATATTATTTTTGTGCATAAGCCAAATTTTGGTTAAGCTGGGTCAAAGCCGAAGTATGAGACAAGGTTTTTAACGCAAAGTCGCAAAGGGGCAAGGGAATAAACAAGTTTTGGACAAAGTTTTTCTTTGCGTCCTTGCTCCTTTGAACCTTTGCGTTAATCTTGTCGGTTTGAGGCGGAGCTTCGTTGGATAGTTACCTCAAACTGAGGTTAATAGTTCCTGTTGTGACATTTATCAAGACGCCTTATATAGTAATTCTTTAAATTCTGCTTCCGGCAAATCCGGGTACCTTTGACGCAAACCGTGGATAAAAAGCTGTTTGGCAAACTCGGAAAGCTCAAACATCTTTGCCAACCGCTGCTCAGGCGACATTCGACGAAGTACTTGGATATATATTTTATGGTTGGAGCGATGCTTAAG
Organism: Chloroflexota bacterium; assembly: GCA_024277275.1. Lineage (GTDB taxonomy): Bacteria > Chloroflexota > Anaerolineae > 4572-78 > J111 > JAJRVO01. Next base: position 3,264 of record JAJRVO010000557.1, on the reverse strand, counting down.
AGTCATTCCACGGCGCTTAAAAAAATAAAACCGTCCTTTATGGTGACGGTTTACTATTATACGTTGAGCCACATTGCCGTGCAATTTAACCCGACCCGCTCTCAATTACTCCAGCAGTTGCACCCGCGATAACCAAACGCGATTCTCGGATGCGGGGGCGTTGGGGCTGAACAGCGGCAGGCGCTCGCCGGTGGTGGGGTCATACATGCCTACAAAGACATCGTATTCCCAGGGGGGGGCCTTTTTGTTCATCGGGACTTCGTAATGGTCTTCGATGATTTCGCCGGGGACCCAGCCGCTGGTGGGGAATGAACCCTGCGCGGGCATGCTGTCCCACTGCCCGCGGATGACCTGGTCCGGGCCGATAGCATGCACAAAAACGGTGTAGTTTGACTCGGCAAACTTAAGGCTGCGCCAGTAAAGAGTCAGGCCAAAGGTTCCACGCGGCTCAACTTCGCGGTTGTGCAAGCGATAGCCCACCAACTCAATCTCATCATTGAGCACAGCCGAGACAGGCACAACATTGCCCGGCAGCTCAAAATTCCGCTCCTGAGCCTCAACGGTTACGTTGGCCAGGGTGACGGGCCGGCCAGCGCTTTCGCCCGTTTCAGGGTCCAGCACGGTCACTACAATGGGATACTCGCCGGGCGGCGCAAAGGCCGGTATACGGAAGCGATAGGCGCTGCCCATAATCTCGGAGCGCCGCCATTGGGCAGACGAGTAGGATGGGGATAACGGCTGCTCGGCAATAATATATTTTGTGCGATCCGGGTCGACAAAGGAGAACTCCAGGTTGTAATCTTTGTCAATGGTTTTTGTAGCCTGCCAAAAAATCTTGCCGGTAATTTCTGCGCCGGGAGGTAATTGGACGTCTGAATAGTTGTGTCCAACCAAAGTAAGCGCCTGGTTAACCGGCGTTGAAACAAGGGTTTCAACCCTGATCTGGTCAACGTTCATTATCCTTTTGGGCGGCGTCAGGACAATTTGCCCAATGTTTCTGACCACGCCGTAGCTTTGCCCGCTCTCAAAATTGTATAGACCAACTTCAAGATGATACGTTCCGGGCGGCGTAGCCGGGTCGATGGGGAGCTTATACTCGTCTCGCAAGAAGTAGCCCGGATTCCAGCGGATTGGACGCCATAACCCGGCCAGAATTAGCCGGTCGACATGCCCCCAGATGTTGCCTTCATCGTCCACCAAACGGATGTAAGCGTTAACTTTGCCGTGATTATCCTGAATAGAGCCTTTGGTTTCCCAATATAGGGTGACAGGCAACCCCTCGCCAACTTCCTGATAGCCCAGGTAAGGGCCGTTGCTAATGGCCTCGCCCGACGCGGCATACGTGTCGGCCGGCATCTGCAACACATCCACGTCGACTCCGTATAAGCGGGCGGCGCCCCCCAGCAAGGCTTCTACCGGAAAAACGTAATCATCCTGGGGATTCTGGCCGATGATGGGGCCTTTGTAAATCCAGGCGTATTCAATGCCCCCTAATTTAATGACGTGTTCCGGCTCACGCTGGCGGAAATAGTTTAAGATTTCCTGGTTGGGGAAGCCTCGCTGAACTTGGTTAAGGTAAAAAACGGTGTACTCTGCGGTTAAGGCCGCCTCCTGGTTCGACAGGTCAATGGTTGGGCCATTGTAGTACGAGGCAAATTGCGCGCTGTACCACGATGCCACCTGGGGCAATTCTTCACCCTCTAAATTATTTAAATAGCCGGCGGCCTGGTCCAACCCTTCTCCCCAACCAATATTAATGCGATAAGGCGCGGTGCGATAGCCGCCCATCAGCGGGTTAAAGTAAGCCAGATAGTAGGGATGGTAAACCAGCACAAACAAAATTTGTATCAGGGCGACTCCCCCCACCAAGCGCATTGGAGTTATCGTTACCCGATGCGAAAAGTGAGGCAATCGCTCATAGATCAACGTAGCCAGCCACCACAAAGCCATTGCCGAAAGCAAACCGCCGGCAAAAAATATGGGCAAAATATAGCGGTCGCCTCGCCGGGCCACCGCAGAAACAGGCGCGACAAAGATAACGGAATAAACGACCAGCCCCAGGGCCAACGGCAAAACCCGGGTCAGCCAGTTATCCTTTTTTTGCTGCCAGGCAATCAACCCGGCTGCAATCATTGCAAATCCGCCCACAATACCCACCGACGTTAAGGGCGTGAGGTGATAGGGGAAAACAATCAGATAATAAAGCGGGTTTTGATCGGTTTGCCAATCGCCCCAGAAAATGCCGGTGGTGGGGTGAGCGCCGGTGACATTGTACATATTGCGCGTGAGCGATTGTATGGTGAAGATGGGCCGGGTCCACATAGACGGCCACAAGGCAAAAATGGCAGTCACCGCAATAAGTCCCCACACAACCAAAGCCACGGCTAATCTTTTCCAGCGCAAAGCGCGAGTCACGCCCGGCGGCGGAAACAGGGCGTATATTGCTCCGGTCACAACCAAAATGGGGCCGAGCAACCCGGCAGGCGTTTTGCTTAAACCGGCCAGCCCGCCAAACAACCCGGAAAATATAAGCCATTTCCAAATTCCCTGGTCAAGATAAAGCAAAAAAGCCAGAAATGAGAGGAACATAAAATAAGAAAGCGGGGCATCGACGTGAATAACGCGGCTGTGAGCCAAAATAAAGGGGTCAAAGGCTATAATCAGGGTTCCCAACAAGGCTAATCGCTCATCCAGCAAATGTTTAGCCAGCACATAAATCCCCAAAATGCTCAAAGAAGCGGTCACTGCCATCGGGACTCGAACCCAAAGCAGAAAGTCCATTGGGTATTGAAATACGCCAAAACTGGTGGTGAGCTGATTGACCGTGGTATTAAAATCGGCTGTAACCCAGGGCAGGGGCAGCCAGCCGGCGTAATGGGCCAGGTAACGCGCTCCTACCCCAATAGCTCCCAAAATTACGGTCGGCACGCCGGGGTATCCCAAAACCAGGGCCTTGCCCCACTCGCCGTTTAAGGCCGATTTTAGAAAGTGGTTGGCAAACATTATCTGGTCGTCTTCATCGGCGGTCATGAAAGCGTCAAGGTTTAAGAGCCGGGGTAAAAGAATCGCCAAAAACAGGGCCAATGGCACGGCAAGATGCCACCAGCGCTCGCTAACGGTTAATTTTGATTTGATTAAATTCCAAAATGAGGCTTTTTCAATGTAAGCCGATTTTTTTATAACTGAGTTAGTCATAGTAATTTACAGGTTGAACTATCTATTTAGGAATCGGGATTAAATAACTGTCTCATTTCAGAGCGCAGT
>JAJRVO010000556.1 GCA_024277275.1 Chloroflexota bacterium | reverse complement strand
GTAAAATTAACCCAGAAAGCGATGGAGGAGTTGGAAAAACGATTTGAACGATTGCCCGGTTTGGAAAAATGGTTTGTTCTTATTCGCCCTCTCCCTGCTTGATTTTTGGGAGAATTATTTTTCTGGAACTCCCTAAAGCGGTTGCTACAAGCAAATTCAACCATATGCCGACACAGTTTACGACAGCAAAATAGCAACCTGTTAATATTAAGTTAAACACCTGTCGGTTTAAATTTTGAATTGCTGATAGTTTATAGAACTCTTGAAACCAGATTTTCCGACCGACTAAGTTTAAGTTGCGCTTCGATACGTTCAATGAGATCGGCTTTCTTAAACGGTTTGGCAATGTAGTCGGCGGCGCCGGCTAAAAATGCTTCGGCTTCGTTTTGTTTGCCTGCCGCACTAACCACAATAACCCTGATATTTTTGGTTTGCGGGTTGGCCTTAATCATATCAAGCACCTCAAAACCATTATATTTGGGCATCATTATATCAAGCAGTAGCACGTCAATTTCGGGATCGCTCCCAAGAAGTAAAAGTGCGTCCATGCCGGATTGTGCCAAAATCACCTTGTAATTTTGTTGGCTCAAAATTCTTTTGATCAAAAGCCTATGAGATTCCTTATCTTCTACCACCAATATTTTTGGAATTTTATTCATTTTTTGCATCCTTTGTAGTGGTTCACTATAAAGTTTTAACTTGCGCCCAAACTAGAGTTTGGGAACAAGAAGGCCAGGCAGTTGCCTTTATTCTTATTCTAACGGATAGTAGCGTTGGAATATATAGCAATACTATTCAAGTTTGTTTGAGTTTCATTTAAAAGTGTATACATAAAAGGACCAGGTTATGAAACACACAAGCACCATTCTAATTGTCGATGATCAACTAAGCGCCCGCGAAGTCTTGAGAGGACTACTTGTAGAGCAAGGTTACAACTTGGCCCTTGCCAGTAACGGAAAAGAGGCTTTAGCTAAAGCTGCGGAACTTACTCCAGATGTAATATTGCTGGATGTGATGATGCCGGGTATGGACGGTTTTGAAGTTTGCAAGCGACTACGCGCAGACCCAATTTTAGCCGAAGTGCCTGTGATTATGGTTACTGCCCTGGACGACCAGGACTCGTTTTTGCAAGGCCTTGAGGCCGGGGCAGACGATTTCATTTCCAAACCCTTCAATCACACCGAATTGCGAGCCAGGGTACGGACGATTACCCAACTCAACCGCTATCGCCGTTTGCACACGGAGCGTACCAAGTTTGAGTGGGCGGTAGAAAAAGCCGGCGATGGCTATTTGGTAGTAGATGATAGCGACACTATCCTCTATGCAAACTCCCAGGCTCGTCTATATCTTGGCCTTCCAACAGACAAAGACGAACCTACTACCCCGGCTGGTTTTTTGGAATTAGCCGGTAAACAATATCATTGCGAACCAGAGCCGGCCTGGGCAACCTGGCCGGAGTTTCCATCCTCCTCGGCTCAATCGCCGCGCTATCTTGTGCGGCCCGAATCATCTACGGCTGCTGCCTTTTGGTTGCAAGTGGACACGTTAGAACTACCGGATCGCTCAATTAGAGGCTGGGTTGTCCACTTGCAAGATGTGACCGCCCAAATATCTCTAGGTTATGATGTGTGGGGTGTTCAGGCAATGATTTCTCACAAGTTACGCACGCCGCTGTTTAGCATAGTGATGGGTTTGACTATATTGCAGGAAAAGGGAATAACAAAGTTTTTAGATGCTGAAATGGCCGAGATGTTTGATATGGTTTGCCAAAGCGTCCAGCATCTTGAGCAAGATATTGAAGATATTATGCAATATATCGATATGCCCACGCTGACTAAACCCGGCACAGGCTTTGAGTTCTCCCAACTTGAATCCATTGTGACCCGAATTAACGCCGATTTGGACCTAAACACAGTTACCGTATCTAACCAGACAGGCTTGAGCATAGCCCAAATTTCGCTTTCTAAACAGGCTGTTGAACTGGTTTTGCGAGAAATTTTGGAGAACACAAAAAAATTCCACCCACAGCAATCGCCTACGGTAGAAATTTTAGTCTCTCTTAAAAACAACGGGCAGGTTAGCCTTAAAATCAGCGATGATGGCACAACCCTATCGCCAGAGCAATTAGCCCAGATATGGACACCCTACTACCAGGGCGAAAAGTACTTTACCGGCGAAATTGTCGGAATGGGTTTGGGTTTGACAAAAGTGGCTTTGCTAGTTTGGAGCGTGGGCGGAACATGCCGCATTAACAATCGAGAAGCCGGGCCGGGGGTGATACTGGAGCTTATTTTACCTTTGAGCAAACGCAACGGAGAACTCAATGAATGAAACAAAAGCGCAAATTCTGATTGTTGATGATCAATTGAGCACGCGTGATGTCTTAAAAGGATTACTAACAAACCAGAGTTACAATTTGGCCTTTGCCGCTAACGGAGAAGATGCCTTAGCTAAAGCCGCCGAACTCTTGCCGGACCTAATTCTGCTGGATGTTATGATGCCGGAGATGGACGGCTTTGAGGTTTGCCGGCGTTTGCGGGCCAATCCGCTCCTGATGGATGCGCCCGTTATTATGGTTACGGCTCTGGATGATCTAAAATCTCGATTGCAAGGCATTGAGGCCGGAGCCGACGACTTTATAACCAAACCGTTTAATACGGTTGAATTATTGGCCCGGGTAAAGGCCATCACCCGGCTCAACTATCATCGCCGGCTGCACACAATGGAGCTGCAAGCCGAACGTGACCGCACCCAGGCTATTTTGGAAGCTCTGGGAGACGCAGTAATTGTCACCAAAGTAGACGGCACAATTGAATATCTCAACCCGGCTGCTACCAGGTTAACCGGTTTTAGCGGCGAAGAGGCACATGGACAAAGTTGGCATTTGTGGCATAGCAGAAGAACCAGACAGCAAGAGGGGCATAGCGCCGACCGGCAACTCTATGATGAAATTGCAAAAACGGTTGGCAACGGTCAATCCTGGCGTAACGAGGTAATCAACAAACGCAAGGACGGTTCTTTGTACGAGGCAATGCTAACCGTAGCTCCCTTATTTGCGCCCAATACCCCCCACCAACCCATTGGCTTTGTCAGCGTGCAAAGCGATATCACCATGCTTAAAATGGCAGAACGTTTACAGGCAATGCACCAAGAACGCGAAAAACATGCAGCAATTGATCGGTTGCGCCACACGTTTCTTAGTACCATCAATCATGAAATGCGTACTCCGTTAATGCTCATCTTCCAACTCATTGAGGCCCTGGAAGAATCACCTATGGGGCTGGCTGAAGAACAGCTAGACGCATTAATGGCCCTGCAACGGCAAGTTTCAACCTTGCACCAGATGGTGCAGGGATTAACTCGCGTTGCGGCCTTTTTAAGTAAGCAAGAAACGGTTAGACCTGTGCTGGCACATCTGGAGCCGATATTTAACAACGTGATTCCTGTAGCAGAATTTAAGGCGCGTAGTAAAGAAATTACTATTAAAAGTGATATTGCCTCCAAGATGCCGTTCTTTCCCTTGGATGTCAAACAAATGGAAGAGGCGTTAACGCAGTTGGTAGACAATGCCATTAAATTTAACGAGGCCGGCGGCCAAGTAAACATCAGCGCTCAGGCCGATGAAAATTGGGTAAAAATAGCCGTCTCAGATACGGGCATCGGTATTGAGCCGGAGCAAATGAACCGGATATGGGAGGTTTTTGAACAAGGCGTTGACCCGTTACAGCGAGCACAAGAAGGATTAGGGCTGGGATTGGTCTTGTCCCGCTACATCATCGAAGCCCATCGGGGCGTAATTGAGGTTGAATCAACGCCGGGGCAGGGCAGTACCTTTACCATAAAATTACCCAAAGTAGAAACGATAACCGGATAACGCGGCAAGCCGCAAATGAACAATGAACACAAAGAAAGATCGACAAAAATTGTCGATGTAAAAGCCTAAGACGCTATTAGAGAATCCAATGGACACTACTAAAGCTAAAATTCTAATTGTAGACGACCAACTTATCGTTCGTGAATTGCTAAAAGGTTTGCTAATATCAGAAGGCTATGAACTGGCTTTTGCCGCCAATGGACCAGAGGCATTAGCTCAACTTGAGCAAATCAAGCCAGACGTTATCTTGCTTGACGTTATGATGCCCGGCATGGATGGTTTTGAAGTTTGCCAACGCCTTAAAGCAGACGAGCAGTGGCAACATGTTCCCATTATCTTAATCACTGCCCTGGATAGCAAGGCAGACCTGGTCCGAGGCCTTGATGCCGGCGCAGACGACTTTTTACCCAAACCCGTCAATAGTCTTGAATTACGGGCGCGGGTACGCTCGATGTTGCGGATAAAAAAGCAGTTTGATGAGCTACAGGCCACTCTGCAATTAAGAGAAGATATGGCAGCAATGATTGTGCATGACATAAGAACCCCTTTAACCGTTATCCGGGGAATTAGCGAATTGCTAAAGGATGGTATCATCACCAGTGATAGTTCCCAAGATATCGAGGCGATTCACAATCAATCACTTCGCCTGGAGGCCTTCACCACCGAGATGTTAATGCTGGCTAAAATGGAGCATGGGCAACTCATCTTAAATCGCACGGCAGTCAATATAAACCAACTGGTGCTAGAGGTTCAGGAACATCACAAAATAGTTGCTCAGAGAAGAAGGAACAAACTCGTCATTAATCTGCCTCCGGGAGAACCTCCCCAAATATATCTTGATGCCAACCTGTTTGGGCGAATAGTGGATAATTTACTATCAAATGCCTTAAAGTTCTCGCCCCCTCAGAGTACGGTCACTACTGTAGTGGAATACCCAGAGCAGACAGGTGCGGAGAAACCAACGCCAAGCCTCCGTTTCAAAGTTCTGGATGAAGGTCCCGGCATACCCAAAGCGCACCGAGACAGCATCTTTGACAAGTTCAAAATTGTTGATTTGAAGAAAAATGACGTAGCCCAAGTTGGGCTTGGGCTAACTTTTTGCAAGCTGGCGGTTGAAGCGCACGGAGGACGGATATTTGTGGAGGCCAATCAACCCCGGGGAGCCGTCTTTACAGTGGAAATTTAAGAGGGGCATTTAAATGGAACACAACAGCACTATCCTTATTGTAGACGACCAACTGAGCGCCCGTGAAGTCTTGCAGGGATTATTGATGGAGCAAGGCTACACCTTAGCTTTGGCCGGTAATGGAGAAGAAGCCTTAACTAAAGCAGTCGAACTTATCCCGGACCTGATTCTGCTGGATGTTATGATGCCGGGTATGGATGGGTTTGAGGTGTGCCGGCGATTACGGGCCGATTCCCTTCTGGCCGAAGTGCCTATTATCATGGTTACCGCGCTTGATGATCAAGACTCTCTTTTGCAAGGCATTGAGGCCGGCGCAGATGACTTTATCTCCAAGCCGTTCAATCACGCCGAGTTACAAACCCGGATACGGACCATCACCCGGCTCAATCGCTATCGACGATTGCTTCTGGAGCGAACTTACCGTCAGCAAGCTGAAGAGGAGACTCATCGCCGCAACCGAGAATTGACCTTGCTTAACCACGTTCTCACCACCACAGCCTCTGCGTTAGATATCCGGGAGGCCCTGTACGTGGCCTGCGAAGCGTTGGCCCGCACCTTTGAATTACCCCAGGCCACGGCCATTTTGTTAAGCAAGCCGCAGACCCACTTTACCACCGTGGTTAAGTACCAAGACGCCGGATTACACCTGAAACAAACCGGCTCGGACCAAAACCAGGTGTCGAACCAAGCAGATATATTGAACGACGAACCTCTCCTAATAGAACTGTTGTCAGAACACCTGGTACATAATACCCCATTAGCCATAGTTGCCGACCAAACTGACCCACGGTTGGCCCAGGTTCACACCATTATGTACGAGTACGGCCTTGGCTCGTTACTGTTGGTCCCCCTCCTAATGCGAGATCAACTGGCCGGTATTATTGAATTAAAAACAGTTGAACGCCGTTATTATAGCCAACAAGACCTTACCCTGGCCCAAAGTATAGCCACTGCCGTGAGCCAGGCCATGGAAACCATCCACCTGTACCAAAACCTGCAACACCATGTCGATAGTCTGGAAGAAACCGTGGCCCGGCGCACCCAAGAGTTGCAAACAGAACGTGATCGCACCCAGTTAATCCTGGAGACGCTGGGAGAAGCGGTGGTTGTAACCGACGCAACAGGCATTATCCAATACGCCAACCCGGCTGCCATGACCCTAACCAACTTTACCCTTAAGGAGATGCTAGGACAAAGTTGGCGATTATGGCAAAGTGAAACCACACATGATCAGCTCTATGATGAGATTTTAGATATGGTTTACACAGGGCAAATGTGGCGGGGCGAGATAGTTAACCAGCGCAAAGACGCCACGCTTTATGACGCCGCCTTAACCGTAGCCCCGTTATTTTCCCCTGATAACCACAACCAACCTATTGGCTTTGTTAGCGTGCAAAGAGACATCACTCCGCTTAAAGAAGCCGAGCGATCAAAAAATAAATTTGTCTCCAACGTTTCCCATGAGTTACGCACCCCACTTTCGGTCATCACCCTTTTAAGTGATAACCTGGATACACTTTATGAGCGGCTGGATGATAACAAGCGTCGCAAAATGATACAAGACATTCAGAAGCACACCCATATTTTGAATGAACTCATTGGCGACGTGCTGAATATTTCGCGCATTGATAGCGGACGTATTTCAATGACGCGAGAGCCGGTCAACCTGGTCCAATTGGTCGCTGAAGAGGTTCAAGAACTCTTGCCCATAGTCGAACAAAAGTTTCAGACTTTGCAAACAAATAGCATTGACCAGTTAAATATATGGGGACACCATGCCCAGTTACGACAAGTAATTCGGAACCTGCTCAACAATGCCATCAAATACACGCCCGACCGGGGGCAAATTAGTTGTGAGTGTTTAATACTGTCGGTTACTTCTGCCAAAAATAATCTAAAACAAGAATCTACTTGGCCGGGAAGTAGTAACCTGCCGGATGGTAGCTGGGCTGCCCTACGAGTAGTTGATACCGGTGTCGGCATTAGCCAGGAGCATTTGCCGCATCTCTTTGAGCGTTTTTATCGGGTAAAATCACAGCAGAATATCCGTGGAACGGGCCTGGGTTTATCCATTGCCCGGGAATTAGTTGAATTACATGCCGGACACATTGCCGTCGCCTCAACGCCAGGCCACGGCAGCATTTTTGCCATCTATTTACCCCTCGCAGAGCAGAAACAGTTAAACAAGGAGTAGGGTGATGAACACAGAAACTTCCATTTTGGTAGTTGATGACGAGCCAGATTTGCTAGACAATGTTAGTTTAGCTTTAGAGGCGGACGGTTATCGAGTTCTCACTGCCAATGACGGCAACCAGGCATTGACGGTGTTAGAATCGCAGCCCGTAGATCTGATCCTGGCCGATGTGGCAATGCCGGATATGAATGGCTATCAACTGTACGAACGGGTACGGGAAAACCCCCACTGGGTAGCCACACCCTTTATCTTCTTAAGCGCCCGTACATTAGATAGCGACATCCGTTACGGCAAAGAACTGGGAGTTGATGATTATCTCACCAAGCCCATCCGGGCAGCAGATTTGCTGGCAGTTGTGCGAGGAAAATTACGCCGCGCCCGGCAGTTGGCGATATCAGTAGCCCAACTCACTCCACCAAAGATGGCTAAAGAAACCATTTTGGCAATTGACCGGTTACGCATTGACTTAGCCCAACATCGGGCCTGGCTAGGTAAAGAAGAATTAAAGCTATCTGCCAGAGAATTTGTCCTACTGGAATATCTGGCCCGTCAAGCAGGTAAAGTGGCGCCGCCACAAGAATTGATTCAAGTTACCCACAACCTGGAGACCGATTACATAGAAGCCGGTACGCTTTTACGCCCCTTAATTCTATCTCTGCGTCGCAAACTGAGCTTATCCGTGGGTCGGATAGGGTCAATTGAAAATGTGCGTGGCGTTGGCTATCGGTTGGTTGTGCCTGATGAATACTGATTACTGCTTCACCACATAAATGGGGTTAGTAAACACCCAACCTCGCTGCTGTCCCCAAAATTGACGATACGCCTCAACGCGATAAACCCCTGGTTCGACAGTTTGCCACTCCAGTTCCTGGCCTGTTGTTTCCATCAAAAGTTGTCCATCTTTTAACAAACGCAACCTGGCCGGATAAGGACTGGCTACACGCAGTACGGCCTCGCTCTGCAAACTTAAGGTATCGCCCATAATGGCCTGTTCTGACCCGCTGCGGCCGGTAAAGGTAAAACCTTTGGGCGAGACGATTAAATCGTAGCTGACAAAACAGTGTCCCAGTTGGAGGGCGTTATAAATCTGGAGTCGGGCCTGGTCAACTTCAAAGGCCAGCGAGTCGGCCAGTAATAGATGCGTATTAACGGCTCTAAAAAGGTGTTCATACGGGTAAACAGTACGGGTGAGCGGTCCCCAGGAAAAAGACATAGCATGGGCATCGGAGTTGCCAATAGCCACTACTTTTTGACCCGTCGCCAGCAGCTCATCCCACTTGGCCAGGGCTTCCGGGAAGGGGGCGCTCAACCCCCTTTGGGGCAAGTAAGCGCCAAGCAGAGCGCGGGGAAAGGTGCGTAAGTTCCACTTGGTGTCGCTCATGGCGTTCCACAGTTCTATCCCGGTATAACCGGCAACCTCCCAACTAAGCCAGGGGTAGATTTGAGAAGCGCGATCATAGCCGGGGCGCTCCAGGGGATGGGCCAGAAAACAAAGGCCGCCTCTTGCCATTGCGGTATCTATGAGTTTTTGCGGGTCGGCGGCAACCCCGTTTAGATCGCTGCTAACAAAATGGCACAGCAAATGGTTATGTTCCGGTTCAAGGTTTGGGTCATTGACCTCTTGCCCCATCAAGCGCAAAATGTCCCGGCCTGTGTCAGGATCGTAATACCAACCTTCTACGCCATCTGTCCAGGTGTTATGGTCGGTGTACATAATAAAATCAAGCCCTGCGCGGGCGGCGGCAGATGCCACTTCATCATACGTACCCGTGCCGTCGGAGGCAATTGTGTGTAAATGAAGGTTTCCTACGATGTCTTGCATAGTTTATCTTTCCGCTCAAATCTCAACAACCAAAGAAAAAAGCAATGATAACACAGAGCGCGCAACTTCCAAAATCAAGTTTTGCTCTTTTCACGCTGTCAGTAGTCGGTGGGTAAAGTAAAATAAAAAGTCGCGCCGTCGCCATAATTACTTTCGACCCAGATATGGCCGCCATGCGCTTCAACAATGTGTCTGGCAATAGCCAGTCCCAGGCCGGTGCCGGCGTCTCGACGGCTGCGAGCCGGGTCGACTTTATAGAATCGCTCAAAGATACGCCCAAGCTCATCGGCAGCAATACCCTTGCCTGTATCCGCCACGCTAACCATCACCCAATCCCCTTCAATCTCCTTGCTGATTGCAATCTCCTTGCCGGTTGGCAAAGACGATGGCGCGGATTGCGGCGATAAATCTTGACCGTCGACTCTTTTTGCCGACACGGTCACACCGCCCGTTTCGGTAAATTTAATGGCATTGTGAATCAAGTTGGTCAGAACCCGACCAAGCATAGTTTCGTCAACCAGAACGGTAATATCGTCGCCAACATCGGTGTTCAGGGTCAGGTTTTTGCGGTCGGCTTGCGGGAGCAGGGCCTCTATCTGCTTCCGGACAATGGCCTGCAATGAGAATGAGGCCATTCTCAAAGGGGCCTTCCCTGATTCAAGCATAGACAGGTCAACCACTTCTTGAGCCAACTGGTTTAAAGTATCGGTTTGAGTAGCGATTTTGTTGACCAGCTTGAGGGCCATTTTTTTATTATCCAGCGCCCCATTGAGCAAAGTTTCCGTGAGCAGTTGCAAAGAGGCCAACGGAGAACGCAACTCGTGCGAGATATTGGTCACAAAATCGCGCCGGGCGCGGCTTAGGCGCTGTACTTCGGTGACATCGTGGATGGCTAAGGCCACAGCCACCACCTCTTTATGCTCCTTTATAAAACGAGTATGCGCTTCCAGATTACGGTCCCCCCACGTGAAATAGAGGGGAGGGGCTTTTTCACCCTGAAATGTGTGTTCAACCAGTTCTTGCAATAGATGCTGACGAGTCCAGGCCATCAGGGTGGCCTCACTGCCCGGTTTACCGAATAATCGCCTGGCTACCTTGTTAGCGCTTGAAATTTTATAATCACGCTCTACAATAACCAGCGCCTCGGTTGAAGCCGCCAACATCTTTTTTCGACGGGCGTTTACTTCAACCAATTCTCGCCGGGTAGAAGAGAGTTTGCTCTTTAAGCGAGCAGCTTCGGCCAGTGATTGTTGTAACCGCTTGTTTAATCGCCGGTAAGGAAATGTGTAGCCTACTAATATTATTAGCAATAGGGCGGCTATCCACCAGCCATCTACCATTATTGAACGCCTTTCAATTGCAATGCTCTCTGTCGTAATATAACAATGGAGGCCAGGATGTCAAACCGAAACAGCAACTATACATTTTGGGTAAGATAACTCAACACCCTCTCGCCAATAGCATTCCGCACTTGTTGAAAAACAGCCAGACGTTCTTGTTCGCTGCCGGTGACTTTGGCCGGGTCGAAAAAGCTAATGTGGACCGCTTTCCCCGGTCCCAACCAAACCGGACAGTTCTCAGCGGCATCGTCGCAGACGGTGATAACCAAATCCAGGTCAACATCACGGAACTCGTCCGTTGACTTTGACCGGCAGCCGGACATATCAATCTCCAACTCAGACATCACCTGCAAAGCCATTGGATGCACGTACCCGGCCGGTTCAGTTCCAGCCGAGTACCCCTGCCACGTATCGCCCAAAAAATGGTTAACCAACCCCTGAGCCATCTGGCTACGGCACGAGTTGCCGGCACATACGAACAAGACTTGTTTCTTGGTCATAGATATTCCTCAAATAATCATAGAATGTGGTTTACCGGGCAAGGGAGCAAGGGAGTAAGGGAGCAGGGGTGAAATAATTGGCATTCACCCCTGCTCCTCTGCTCCCCCTCGCCCTTGCTCCCCTGCTTGTCTCACCCAAATCGCCCGGTAATATAATCCTCAGTCCTTTGGTCCTTGGGTTTGGTGAAGATTTCGTTGGTTACGCCGTACTCAATCAGCAACCCAGCCCGGTCATCCCGATCCATCAAAAAGTAAGCCGTGTAATCCGACACCCTTGCGGCTTGCTGCATATTGTGGGTGACGATGATAATGGTGTAGTTTTTGACCAGTTGGCGCATCAGGTCTTCAATCTTGAGCGTGGCGATGGGGTCCAGAGCCGAGCAGGGTTCGTCCATCAGAATGACTTCCGGCCGGGGGGCAATTGTCCGGGCGATGCACAGCCGCTGCTGCTGCCCCCCCGACAGGCCCAGACCACTCTGGTCGAGTTTGTCTTTTACCTCGTCCCACAGCGCGGCCTGGCGCAGCGATTGCTCGACCAGTTCATCCATATTGCCCTTAAAGCCGTTAATCCGCGCGCCCCAGGCTACATTTTCATAGATGCTTTTGGGGAAAGGATTGGGCTTTTGAAAAACCATCCCAATCCGTCGCCGCACTTCCACCGGGTCAACATCCGGGTCGTACAGATTTTGTCCGTGGAACAAGACCTCACCCGTGACCCGCGCGCTGGGAATCAGATCGTTCATCCGGTTGAACGTCCGCAGAACCGTACTCTTACCACAGCCGGAAGGGCCGATAAAGGCCGTGATTTTTTTGCTTTCAATGCTTAAATCGGTGTCTTTAACGGCTCTAAAGCTGCCATAGTAGCAGTTTAAGTTTTGTATGTCAAAGACGTATTTGCCGTTTGTGTAGTTCATATAGATTCTCCTAAAACAGTTTTATGAGTTTTATGAGTTGGGTGAGTTGAAATCAACAAGTACAACTCGCTAAACTCAATAAACTCACCAAACTCTATAAACTTTTCTTACCATAACGATTCCGCAGCAACACCGCCGAGGCGTTGAGGGTCAACAGTAAAACCAACAGCACAATGATGGCCGCAGCCGCGATATTTCTAAACTCATCCTGGGGGCGGGCGGTCCACTGGTAAATCTGGATGGGCAGAGTGGTAAACTTGGAAAAGGGACCGTTGGGGTCAACCGTGATAAAGGTAGAGGCCCCAATCACCACCAGCGGGGCCGTCTCGCCGATGGCCCGCGACATCGCCAGGATGTTGCCGGTTAGAATACCGGGGATGGCGTTAGGCAAAACGTGATGCCAGATGGTTTGCCACTTGGTCGCCCCCAACCCCATCCCGGCCTGGCGCAGCGAATTGGGTACGGCTCGAATGGCCTCTTGAGCATTGATAATAATCAAGGGCAAAATAAGTATGGCCAGGGTCAGGCCGGCCGATAAGATGGTTCGCCCGTTGGCGGTGGTGGCATCTTCTACCGCTCCCAAAAAGGCGCCGCTGGTTAAAGGTTCCATCACCCGCACAAAGATAACCAGCCCCAACATGCCGTAAATAATCGAGGGCACGCCGGCCAGGTTGTTAATATTGGTCTGAATAATGGCGTTAAGCCGCCGCAGCCAGGGATTGCCAACGTGGGCGGCGTACTCTTCCAGGTAAATAGCCGCCCCCACACCCAGCGGAAAGGCCACGGCCACGGTAATAAAAATCACCCACAGCGTACCAAATATGGCCGTGCGGATACCGGCCAGTTCAGGCGTGCTCGATTGGGGCGTTATCAAAAAGTTCCAGTGCAGCCAGCTACGAAATTCAAGTTTTCCCTGAGGCAGGCCGGCCATAAAGGTTTCAATTTCGTCCCGCTTAAAAAATGACACGGTTAGCGACCAGCTTTTGACTACTCTCTGCTCAACCACCCGCTCTATGACCAGATTGTAAACATCTTGCCTGGTCCGTTCTGTAAAAGGTTGGTCATGTTCCAGGCGACGCATCAATCCTTTAGAGATATGTTCACTCAAAATGATGACCAGTTGTTCCTTAGAGAGTTCCTCCAGCGGCATACCATCTACGTGCAGGCTTTCCGGTTCGATTTTATTTTGCAAGGCCACATACCCAAAAGAACCGATGATGATATTGTAGAGCAGGGCCAACAAAGCCAGGATAGCCACAATAGTGGCCGCCTGAAAAACGATGCGCCAGGTCAGTCCTTGGCGGTGGCGTCTCTTGACAAAAGATTGCAGGCCGTCATCCTCCGGGTAGGAGGCGACTGAAGAATCGGGCTTTACGCTCATTCGTACTCCTCTCTAAAGTGTTTGACCACGTGGCGGCTGATGATGTTCAGGGTCAGGGTCATCACAAAAAGCATCAGGCCAATGGCGAAGATGCTGTTGTAATCTATCGAGTCGTAGCTCAGGTCGCCGCCGCTAATGCGGACGATGTGACCGGTCATTGTTTCGGCAGACTCAAAGGGGTTAAAGGTAAAGGACGGCCCGGCTCCGGCGGCAATGGCCACAATCATCGTCTCGCCGATGGCCCGCGAGATAGCCACAATAAAGGCCGCGGCCACGCCGTAAGTAGCGGCGGGCAGGACCACTTTGATGGCCGTTTCCAGCTTGGTCGCGCCCAAACCGTAAGCCGCCTCGCGCAGGGCGTAGGGTACGGCGTGCAGGGCATCTTCGCTCATCGAGCTAACCAGGGGCAAGACCAAAATACCAATCACAATCCCGGCCGCGGCCGTGTTGTAGATTTGTACAATCTCGTCGCCAAAGATTGAGCGCAAAAACGGGGTCATAAAGGTCAGGGCAAAGTAGCCGTAGACCACGGTCGGCACCCCGGCCAGCACCTCCAACACGGGCTTAAGGATGCTGCGGGCGCGGAGCGAGGCGTACTCGCTCAGGTAGATAGCCACGGCCAGACCCAGAGGCAGGGCGACCAGCATAGCAATGGCCGTCACCATCAAGGTGGAGTTGAGCAAGGCCCAAATACCAAATCTGCCGATGGCCGGTTGCCACTCCGTGCCGCTGATAAACTCCCACAAGGTCACTTCGCCTGAGGTGAAGAAGAGCAGCGACTCTTTGCCCAGCACAAACACAATACCCAACGTGGTCAAGATTGACACCGCCCCGCAAAAGAAGAGAAACGCTTCAATGAAGCTTTCACCCAGGCGGAGGCGTTTGTGTAAATCCGACTTCGCCGCGGCTGCGGTTTTTGCAATTGTTCTGGTTGATGCGCTTACTGTCATTTGATACCTCCTTTAAACAGAGCTATAGGGAGGAGTGTGTTTTTCCCTCCCTATAGCCACAATTTAGTTTGTGATGTTTGGAGATTAGAGATTCATCTCCCAATCTCCCGGCTATTTCAACGCAGCAAGCAGGCTGGCTTCAGCCACGCTCAAGGTGTCCTCGCTGGCCGGGAAGTAACCTACATCAATAACTTCCTCATTGACGTAGGTCAGGTAGAAGTTGATGAACGCGCCCACTTGTGGTTTTTCGGCAATGATGCCGGCCGTGGAGTAGATGAACAAGGGACGGGCCAGCGGGTAGCTGCCGTCTTCCGCGCTCTCCCCGGTTGGGGCCACGCCTTCTATCGACAATACTGTCAGCGTGTCCTGGTTCTCGTTGTAGTAGGCATAACCAAAGAACCCGATGGCGTAGGGACTGCCTTGAATACCCCGCACCAGCACGTTGTCGTCCTCGCTCAGTTGCAGGTTGCCCGCGCTCAGTATCGGCTCTTCGTCTTTGTCGAACACTTCTTCCACAAAGTAGTCAAACGTGCCGCTATCCGTGCCGGGGATAAAGCGTTGTATCGGCTCGGCGGGCCAGTCAGGATTGACATCCGCCCAGGTCTCGGCGGTCGAGAATATCATCGCCAACTCTTCCAGGGTCACGCTCTCAACAAAGTCATTTTCCTGGCTGACCGCTATCGCCAGCGCATCCGTGCCGACTCGGAACTCAACCGGTTCGCGGCCAATCGACTGGCAGCTTTCCACTTCGCTGTCCTTGATGGGGCGACTGGCGTTGGAGATGTCGCTCTCTCCGGCCACACAGAAACGCTCAAAGCCCGCTCCGCTGCCGATGCTGTCGATGGTGATGTTGCCGCCGTACCCTTCATCCTGGAAACGCTCGGCCATTCGCTCGCTCAGCGGAAAAACCGTCGAGCTGCCCGCGCTGATGATGTCGCCGGTGACGGCCAGCGGGTCCACTTCCGGTAGTTCAACAGAACCACTATCGGGGGTGGAGTCGGTGGCAGAAGCCGTTTCGGTTGTTTCTTCAGTAGTTGCTTCTTCAGTTTGGGCCGATTCCTCAACCCGGGCCGGCTCTTCTGTCTGAGTCGACTCTTCTGTCTGGGCCGGTTCTTCCATTTTAGCCGGTTCCGCCTGCGGCGCAGGAGTAGCCGGCCCGCCGCAAGCGGCTACCAAGCTGGTGATGAGCAGCAAGCTCATTAAGATAAAGATGTGTCTTGATTTGGTTTTATACTTCATTTTTGAATTTCTCCTCCGAAAATCTGTAATGTTGTTTGTATTGCCCAAAGTCAGGGCATGATATGATATGTTGTAAAGTATAATGACTTTGTTTAAAGGCTCAGTTAAGCCACTTTTAAGAGTTGGTTAAACTTTGGTTAAAGTTTTTTAATAACCTCAACCCTCAAACCGATATCCTGATTTTGGAATAGTAATGATGCGCTTTGGTTTGGCCGGATTCTCTTCTATTTTTGTTCGCAGCCAGCGGATATGCACATCAACCGTGCGAGATTTATCGGCCTCATCATAGCCCCAAATCTTGGTGAGTAGCCAATCACGAGACAACACCATACCCTGGTTCCGCATTAGTTCGGCCAGCAGGTCAAACTCTTTGTGGCTCAGGTCTAATGTTTGCTCTCCCCGACACGATCTGCGAGCAATCAAGTTAAGCGACAAATCACCTGCTTCAAGGCGCTCAGACGGGCGGGGTTTGGGCTGGCGGCGCAACACGGCCCGAACCCGGGCCAGAAACTCGCCCAGACCAAAGGGTTTGGCAATGTAATCATCAGCCCCGGAGTCGAGACCAATAATTTTATCAACCTCGGTAGAGCGAGCGGAAAGGATAATAATTAACACCTCCATCTCCCGACGCAACATACGACACAAGGTTAAACCGTCCAACTCCGGCAGCATGATATCCACAATAACCAGATTTGGAGAGGCTGACCGGACTAACTCTAACCCCTTGAGGCCATCAGCCGCAGCAGCGACAGTGTAACCCTCCTGCTCCAAATTATAGGCCAGCATTTCTCGCAAAGTTTGGTCGTCTTCAACCAGCACAATGGATTTTTCTGAAGGTATCGACATTGCTCTAAAACGTCCTGATTATTGTGTCTCTTCTAAAACAAAAAATCTATCTAAAAGTTCTGAGATAGATTTTAAGCTTCTAAATTAAAGGTTTAGTTAAGCGAGCTTTAAGTGATTGTAAAGAGATTGTTAAATCTTCTTAACATCATTTGTTGTTTTGGTCTTGTTGAGCCGCCGCCTGAAAAGAGGTCTCCACATCATATTTGGACTCTTGATTTGTAATGAATGCTTCCACGCGCTCATGGGCTTCATCGTCAGAGTATTGAACGGGAGGCGACTTCATAAAATAGGCCGATGGGGCCGGCAATGAGCCGGAAACCCCTCTGTCGAGAGCCAGTTTGGCGCAGCGCACAGCATCTATTACTACTCCGGCAGAGTTGGGGCTGTCCCATACTTCCAGCTTTAATTCAAGGTTCAGGGGGACATCGCCAAAAGTGCGTCCCTCTAGCCGAATATGCGCCCACTTGCGGTCAGTCAGCCAGGGAACGTAATCGCTGGGGCCAATGTAAACGTCTTCCGGCGGGAGTTCGTAGTCAAGCTGAGAGGTGACGGCGTTGGTTTTAGAGATTTTTTTGCTCTCTAGTCGATCCCGGTCCAGCATATTATAAAAATCCATATTGCCGCCCACGTTAAGCTGGCTGGTGCGCTCCATACGCACGCCCCTATCCCTAAACAGGCGAGTTAAGACTCGGTGGACAATGGTCGCGCCGACCTGGCTTTTGATATCATCGCCAACAATGGGTAAGTTTCGCTCTTCAAAACGCTTCTGCCAGTATAACTCGCGGGCAATAAATACCGGCACACAGTTAACAAAAGCGCATCCGGCCTCCAGTATTTGCTCAACATACCATTTAGTAGCCATTTCTGAACCAACAGGCAGGTAGCTAATCACAACATCGGTTTGGGTCTCTTTAAGAATGCCGACAATATCATCGGTGGGACCGCTGGCCTTACGCACTTTCTGCCCCACATACTTGCCAATGCCATCGTGGGTCATGCCTCGGTACACCGGCACACCCAGATGAGGGACCTCGGCAAACTTAATGGTATTGTTGGGCGCTACCCAAATGGCTTCTGACAAGTCGCGCCCAACTTTATTAGCGTCCACATCAAAGGCGGCGGTGAACTCGATATCGCCTACGTGATAGCCGCCCAGATCAACATGCATTAAACCCGGCACAAACTCATCTCGATCAACATCCTGGTAAAACGTTACGCCTTGCACTAACGACGACGCGCAATTTCCAACACAAATGATAGCAACACGAACTTTACTCATTATTTTAAAGTATCTCCTTGAATATTGAATTTGAATGTGAATTTTTGTATCTCCTCAAAAAACAAGGGGAATTTGGGGTCCAAAGTGAAGCGTAGCGGAACCTTGTAATTTTTAAAAGCTCCACTACGTTCCGTTTTGGACTCCAACCCAAGATTATTGAGATGATACTAAGTTTTCCTAAAAAAGGAAGGGGATTTTTGAGCCGCTAAGTGTAGCACATAAAGTGGATTTTAAGCAATGATTACAGTTTGTTCCGGTCTTACTTTTCCGGGTTCGATTCAATCTCCATTTCCAAATAGCCTGTTTCCGCTCCGGCTGCCACCCTGTAAACCATATTTTCATCGGCTATTATCTTGGTAATGCGCTTGGCAAAGTAGTACACCCGTTTTAGATATTCCACAATCTCAGACTCGATGCGAAAGGCGTCAAAGCGATTAGGCTCATCGACAATGAGGCGTTGGGCCAGATGGTTTTCAGCCTCGTTAGCCAGTTGGTTAATTTCCAGTTTGGCCGCCATTACCTCTTCGGCTATTGCTTTATCGGAGGCGGCCAGCGCCAACAACGCTCGCTCAACGGCCCAAAAAACCTTGTCGTGAAGAAACTGAAGATGTTTCTGAGTCGACCGGCTAATCTGAACATCCTGCTTCAACCTCTCCAACCCGGTTTCGACCAGATTCGTTTCGACCATGTCGCCAATATTCTCAATGTAGTTGGCTATTGCCATATAATCCTGGCCCTGTTTTGAGTGGACACGCAGCAGATTCTTGCGAGAAAGCCGGCCAAGATATTTAACAATGCC
>JAJRVO010000555.1 GCA_024277275.1 Chloroflexota bacterium | reverse complement strand
TATTGAGTCTGGCCGATGCGATAGGCCAGGTAACTCTCCTCAATGCCCTCGCGCAAGCCCCGGGCCAGCGCTTCCAGGTCGCGCCCGGCCAGGCCGCCGTAGGTCAAAAACCCTTCGCGCAAAATCATTTCGACACTGACCCGCTCAAACAACTTCTCATCGCGCATACCCAACAGGCCGCCGATATTGACCAGCCCGTCTTTCTTGGCGCTCATAGCAAATCCATCGGCGTAGGCAAACATTTCCTGAGCAATTTCCAGGGGCGATTTGCCGGCATAGCCCGGCTCGCGCAATCTGATAAAGTAGGCATTCTCGGCGTAACGGGCCGCGTCAAAGAAGAAGGGGATTCCATACTCGGCCGCAAGTTCTTTTGTCTGGCGGATGTTAGCCATAGAAATGGGTTGTCCCGCGCCGGTGTTGTTGGTGAGGGTCATCATCACCAGCGGGATGTTATCCGGCCCGTGCTCTTCAAGACAAGCGCGCAATTTGGCAATATCCATATTGCCCTTAAAAGGATGCTGCGCGGTTGGGTCCCACGCCTGGTCAATTGCCAGGTTAAGGGCGCGCCCCTGACGAACCATAACGTTGGCTTCTGTGCTGTCAAAGTGCATATTATTGGGCACTATCTGGCCCGGTTTGACAAACAAATCCAGCAAAATAGTTTCCGCGCCGCGTCCCTGGTGGGTGGGTACAAAATAGGGCATCCCAAAAATCTCTTGAACTGTGTCGCGCAAATGGTAATAGTTGCGAGACCCGGCATAGGACTCGTCGCCAAGCATAATCCCGGCCCACTGGCTGTCACTCATAGCGGTTGTGCCGGAATCGGTGAGCAGGTCAATCAGGACATCCTCAGCCGGTAATTGAAACGTGTTGTAACCGGCCTTTGCTAACAAGCCGGCGCGTTCTTCTTCGGTAGTGAGGCGGATAGGTTCAACAACTTTGATACGAAAGGGTTCAAATGGATATTCGGACATGCCAACGCCTTTCTTAGAAACTCCAAAATTTCAAATTATCCCACAAACGGTTACCAAATCCTCCGTGACCAGTTATCAGCGTCCCAGACTCCCTTAAAAATAGCTTGTCAGCCGGTCAGCCGGTCAGCTTGCCGGCAAAAAATTTACGACTATCTCGAAAATTATGTACCGGTGACTTTGTTCTGCCCAACAAAAGAACACGGATTGCTCGGATTATCGAATTTTTGTTCGCAATCAACAATTGCCTGCTCCACCCATCCTGATAATCCGCGTTCTGAACACCGAATACTGATCACCGGTCCTTAATAAAACGTGCAAAGCGGATAGCGTTTTCCGGCAGTTTAAAGTCCATGCCAAAATGGTCCGGGCCAATAGCTTCTACTTTAGCCACAATGGTTGACATCGCTTCATTTTCAAAGGCTTCGGCGGCGGCCTCCATAAATTGAAACATGTTGTTGACCGGCGTTACGTTGGGACAACCGGCTCCTTTGGCCACAGTCGCCAAATCAACAATGCCGGAGGTGGTGTGGGAGGTAAAGCCTCCGGTGGAGAGCAAGCTGCCGTTATCAAAAATGATGTGGGTTAAGTTTCGCGGGCGATAGCGTCCCAGCGTAGCCAGCCCGCCCATATTCATCAGCACCGACCCGTCCCCATCGAGCACAACCACTTTTTCATCCGGCAGGTTCATCGCCAGGCCCAACCCAATAGACGAGGCCAGCCCCATAGCGTGTTGGAGGTAAAAGAAATTCTCCCGATGTCCCAGGTCGTACAATTCTTGAGCGCACGCGCCCATAATGGTAACAACTAAACGATCTTCAAGCTCCGGGTAGAGCGCTTCAATGCAGTCGGCGCGTTTCATAACTCCTCCTCCATTAACTCTCTGGTGAGCAGCAGCGCCACCGGCGAGAGCGAACTAAGGGCAAAGGTCTGGGCTTCGCGGATTTGTTGGGCTATTTTTTTAGGGTCTCGCGCATATTCAAAGGGCAGCCCCAGGCCGCGTATCACCGGCTCGGTCAGGATGCCACCCTGTGTGTGCCAGGGATACGGCTCGCCAATGTGACCGCGGAAGGCAATCAGCATGAGCAGCGGGATACGGTAGAGTAAGGCCAGGGAAACAATGCCGTTGATGCTGGCTAAAAAACCGTGGTTTTGCATCAGCAGCGCGTTGGGTTTACCGGCAAAATAGGCTCCGGCGGCAATGCCAATGGCCTCCTCTTCTTTAGCCACCTCAACCAGGCACATCTCTGGGTCATCCTCTGCAAGCTGTAACAGGTATACCAGCCAGGTCTCCGGCAGCGCCGAGACAAAGCGAATACCGGCTGCTTTAATGCCCTCGTATACCATTTTAGAGTTGTCGCGGGATACAGTCATAGGCTTAAACCTCCAACAAAGTATAGAAGAAAACAGGGGGAAAAGTAGTTAGAGGATTCGGTAATTCAACCTGTCCATCAAAAAGGACGAATGACGAACGACGGTGGACGAATAAAACGATGGATTAAAAGTTTTTATCATTCATCGTTCGTCTTTTGCCCGGTTAAATAAAACGCTCATGACAATTACCAAATCATCACGTAGTATAAATGATGCAGGTTGGTTCGTCAAATCAATGAGAAAATTGACATACGCCATTTTAGGCGTGTGTATTGAATTACGAGTTTTCTGGTCGAACTTTTTTAAATTTGACAACAGCCATATATAAATATAATGTGATTAGGAAAGTGGCAATTACCGCTAGAACAAGGTATCATCCTCATAATCCGCAGCTACCAAAAAGGTAAAAATGAAATTAGTAATTTTGGGCGATATTCACGGAAATTTTGCCGCGCTGCAAACGGTTACCGCTCACGTTGAACGGTGGCAGCCTGATGTTGTAGTTGTAGCCGGCGATATTGTAAACCGTGGACCGCTTCCGCTTCAGTGTCTACAATTTGTCCAAAGTAAACAAACCGACGGCTGGCTTACGGTACGGGGCAACCACGAGGATTATGTTATTAAGTATGCCCACCCGGATACCCCCACCAGCGGGCCGGAGTTCGAGATTTTTCGCAGCGCTTATTGGACCTACTGCCGGCTTAACGGCGATGTCTCTGCCCTTAAAGCGATGCCGTTTCAGGTCAATTTGACCGCGCCGGATGGAACCGAAATCCGGGTGGTTCACGCCTCTATGCGTAGCAACGGCGATGGTATTTTTATCAAAACAACGGACGACAAACTCCGGCAAAAAATCCAATTGCCCAACCAACCTGCGCCGCCCCTATTCTGCACAGCGCACACGCATTGGCCGTTCATACGCTCAATTGACGACACATTAGTCGTTAACTCCGGCGCGGTCGGACTACCTTTTGATGGCGACCACCGGGCCTCCTACGCCCAAATCGTCTGGCAAGGGGGACAATGGCAAGCCAAAATCATTCGGCTGGACTACGACCGGCAGCAAACCGAGCAAGATTTTTATGAAAGCGGGTATTTGGACGAGGGTGGTCCTTTAATCCGGCTCATCCTTGATGAATTTCACATTGCCCGGCCACACTTATACAACTGGACCCAACAATATCACGCCCCAACTGTGGCGGGTGAAATTTCGTTGGAAGAAGCTGTAACAAACTATCTGGCCGAAAGGAAGGCACAGTGATAACCGTCATTCTGCTGGGCATTGCCCAGGATGCGGGAGTGCCTCAGGCCGGATGTTACTGCCCCAACTGCCGGCAGGCCAGGCTTGACCCGACCCAAAGCCAAATGGTTGTTTGTCTGTAGAAGGTGACTGCCAAAAAATTGCTCAACGCAATCTTGCAACCTTAGGGGTAGGTTGGGTTGAAGAATGAAACCCAACACAATCGACCCAAAATTGTCGGGTTTTGTGCCTCAATCCAACCTATACTGCCAACGGCCATAAAGTAACATTTTTATGGGACACAGATGAACACAGATTTCACAGATTTTTGTTTAGTTTTTTACCATAATCTGTGTTTATCTGCGAAAATCTGTGTCCTATTCTCTGGCTTTCAGAATGTTA
>JAJRVO010000554.1 GCA_024277275.1 Chloroflexota bacterium | reverse complement strand
TACCCGTGCAGAGCGCCGTTCTCGTTGACAAGGATGGTCGTGTGTCCCCTGGCTTCCGCGCCGGTTACACGCCGGCAAAAATCGGCCATTTCAGGCTGGTCGCAGTGGAGCAAGGCGTGATTGCCAATTGTGACCTGTCGCTGGCCGACCTGGCCGTGAATGCCTTGCCCCGGCAGCGTTTCGACGGTTTCAACCGCCAGTTGAGGCAGGGCGCGCATCTGGGCGGCGGCGGTGATGGCCTGGGCCAGAGGGTGGGAGCTGTAACGCTCTATGGCGGCGGCTATGGTCAACATATCGTCACAATGGTCGCACGCGGTCAGCAGGTCAATCTGGCGGGCGTTGGCGCAGCAGTTATCGGTGCAGGCCAGGTCGACCAGCTCCGGGCGACCCTGAGTCAAGGTGCCGGTTTTATCGAAGGCCACCACTTTAATCCGACCCAGTGTTTCGAGATAAGCCCCTCCTTTAATCAGTACGCCGCGCCGGGCTGCGGCAGAAATGGCGCTGACTACCGCCACCGGCGTCGCTATGACCAGAGCGCAGGGGCAGGCAATGACCAGCAACGTCAGGGCGCGATACAGCCAGCCGTGGACCGCTGCGCCGGGCGGGTCGAAGAAGGGTTGTCCAAACAAGAGCGGAGGCAAAGTGGCGACCATCGCTGCTCCGGCAACCACAGCCGGGGTGTAAATTCGGGCAAACTTGTCGACAAAGCGTTGAGCCGGCGTTTTTTGAGCCTGCGCCTCTTCAACCAGATAGATGAGGCGGGAGAGCGTGTTATCGGCGGCCAGGCGGGTGACTTCGATTTCCAACAAGCCGTCGCCGTTAATGGTTCCGGCAAAAACTTCGTTGCCGGGATTTTTTTCGACCGGGATACTTTCGCCGGTAATGGGGGCCTGGTTAACGGCGGAGCGCCCGTTGAGTACCTGCCCATCCATCGGGATGCGCTCGCCGGGCTTAACGATGATGCGGTCGCCGACGGCAAGCGACTCGACCGGCACGGTCTGCTCGTGCGCGCCGCACCAGGGGCAGGGGCCGCTCTGGTAAATGCCGGAGCCGTCCGGCAACTCTCGCCCCCGGCAGCCCTGGCAATCTATGCAAAACTGCAAAACGGTGGCTTCGGATGGGGCCAGTTGGGTCAGGCTGCGGATGCTGTCGCGGGCTTGCTCCATCGTGTAGCCTTCCAGGGCTTCGCCCAGGCTAAAAAGCACAACGACCGTGGCCGCCTCGCCATATTCGCCGATGGCAAAGGCCCCGATGGCGGCCAGAGTCATCAGCACATTCATATCCAGCCCCTGACCGCTGCGCAGCGCGCCCCAGCCCGCTTTGGCCGGAAAATAAAGGCCAAAAAACCCGCCGATAAGAAAGAGAGGAACGGGCTGGTAGCCGGTAATCCACTGCGCGGCAAAGGCAACCAAAATAAACATCGCCCCAATCAGGGTCAGGGTATTCCGGGGCCGGCGCAGCAGGTCGATAAGCTGCCGGCGTTTGGTTCGGGGCGTGTATGGCTCATCGGGGTGGGCCACGCCATAACCCATCGCCTGGATGCGCTTGATAATAGGGGTTTGCTCTGCCGGCGAGGCCGTGATATTCATTTTGGCGGTGGTGAAGTTAACCTGACATTCGGTTATCCCATCCAGGTTGGCGACGCTTTTTTCTAATTTGAGGGCGCAATCGGCGCAGTCCATGCCGGTGATGCGAAATTGTAATTGTTCAGTCATGCTCAATATGCTCCAAACCCCGTCGAAACAGATCGTGGATGTGTTCGTCGTCCAGGGTGTAATAAACCATCCGTCCATCTTTGCGATTTTTGACCAGGCGCATTTGACGCATCAGCCGCAATTGGTGGGACACGGCGCTCTGGGTCATGCCCAAAGTGGCCGCCAGATCACAAACGCATAGCTCCGTGTGAGCGAGAATCGAGATAATGCGGATGCGGGTCGGGTCGGCCAGAGCTTTAAAGACGTCGGCCAGATAGGTGGCGGTCAGGCCGTTCAAAAGCGCTTGTTGAGCCTGTTTTACTTTGTCTTCGTCAATAATTGTTTCGGTGCAGCGGTCGGTTGGTTGTATTTTAGTCATTTGTTTGTTCTTTTTGTAACATATGAATACTTGCTCATATATTACATCGAAAAAAAGAATTTGTCAAAAGATAGCGATGGAAATTTTACCACGTAATGCGAAAGCTCTTGAATTCGCCGGCGGCCTCTTGGTAAGTGACTTCAACGTTGTCTACTTGCGATGGTCGCTCGCCTCGATGGCACCAGGCCACGACCTGGCGCACAACTTGTTCCGGCCCTTCAAAAATCGCCTCGACTCGTCCATCCCACAGATTGCGAACCCAGCCGGTCAACCCTAAAGATTGGGCCTTGCGCTGCGTGTACCAGCGAAAATTCACCCCCTGCACCCGGCCGGAAATAAAAACGCGCGCCCGAATATTTTTTGTTTCAGCTTGACTGTCCATACTGGCCCTCCCACAAGTTAATTATATCATTGCTTGTTTTTGGGCGTCAAGCCTTAATTTTTGTGAAATATGTCCGAGTTGCAGAAGTAGGGAACTGTGTGTAAGATAGGCGGTGATTTGCCGATGTTCAGAAGCGCCGACTTTTGATGTCTGCGCTTGTTTTGAGTTACTACTTTATTCCACACGTCAAAAATGAAATGAAGGAGAATTATTATGAGTTTCATAGCACAAATTATCGCCAGAGAAATTTTGGACTCGCGCGGTAATCCTACTGTTGAAGCTGAAGTACTGTTGGAAGATGGTTCTGTGGGCCGCGCCGCCGTACCCTCCGGCGCATCAACCGGCGTTCACGAGGCCCTGGAGTTACGCGATGGCGATGAGGCTCGTTACCTGGGTAAGGGAGTTGAGCAGGCCGTCGAAAATGTAAATGAAGTGATTATGCCCGCCCTAATTGGCGAGGATGCGCTTGACCAGGAAGGCCTGGACGCTTATATGCTTGAGCTGGACGACACGCCCAACAAGAGCAAGTTGGGGGCCAATGCCATTTTGGCCGTCAGTCTGGCTGTGGCTAAAGCAGCCGCCGAAAGCACGGCTCAACCTTTGTACCGTTACCTGGGCGGGGTCAGCGCCCGCACGCTGCCGGTGCCGATGATGAATATTCTCAACGGCGGCGCTCACACGGGCTGGCAAACAACCGACTTTCAGGAATTTATGGTGATGCCCGTTGGCGCGGAGAGTTTCCGTGAGGGGTTGCGTTGGGGCGCGGAGATTTATCATACGCTTAAAAAGGTGCTTAAAGGCAAAGGCTACAACACCAACACCGGCGACGAGGGAGGCTTTGCCCCGGCCCTCAAAGGAGGCAACAGCGAGGCCCTGGAGGTGATTGCCGAGGCGATTGAAAAATCGGGGTACAAAGCGGGCGAACAAATCTTGATTGCGCTTGACCCCGCCGTTTCTGAGTTGTACGAGGACGGCCAATACAAACTGCGCATCGAAGGGAAAACGCTGTCTAGTGAGGATATGGTTAAGCTGTGGGAAAGTTGGGTAGATCAATACCCCATTATCTCTATTGAAGATGGCCTGGCCGAGGATGATTGGGAAGGCTGGGTCGCCCTAAACCAGGCCATTGGCGACAGGGTGCAACTGGTGGGCGATGATTTGTTGGTGACAAATGTCGAGCGGTTGAAGAAGGGCATCGAGATGAAAGTGGGCAACAGCATTTTGATTAAGCTCAACCAGATTGGTTCGCTGAGCGAAACCATCGCCGCTATAGAGATGGCTAAACGGGCCGGCTGGACGGCGGTTATTTCTCATCGTTCCGGTGAAACGGAAGACACTACCATTGCCGACCTGGCCGTTGCGCTTAATACTGGGCAAATCAAAACCGGCGCGCCCGCTCGCTCCGATCGGGTAGCCAAGTACAACCAGTTGCTCCGCATTGAGGAGGAGTTGGGGGAGGTTGCCCTGTATCCGGGGAAGCGTGCGTTTTATAACGTGAGATAGCAGCTTACGTTTGTCAAAGAAAAAGCCGCTCTCGACTTAGGGGGCGGCTTTTGTTTTGTCACCATTTTTTTAATTCAGGAGGATTTCTCTCCCTCAAACGTTGACGCTCATCTCCCTCTGGGGTATACTTTTGCTCAAGCAAAATTTGGGCTTTCAAAGAATAGTGTTCTATAATTCCATCATTGGTGAACTACCAACAAGCTGAAACTATCAAAGAGTATCCGGTAATTCAACGTAGCCGTAAAAAAGGACGAATGACGAACGACAAACGACGGAGACCGCATAAAACGATAGCGCCAGGTTTTTGTCGTTCGTCCATCGTCATTCGTCCGGTTGACTAAAACGGTCCAAATAATTACCGAATCATTTCTATCAAGCTAAAGCATCCCGTTTTCACAACAACAAAATCAAGAACAAGACCATCAGTTAAGGTATAAGAACAATGGCTGAAGAAAGATATACCCTTGAAAAACAATTAGGCGTCGGTGGTATGGGTGAAGTCTGGCTGGCCACTGACACTTTGCTGAACCGTCCGGTGGCTGTGAAATTTCTGCAAGTTACCGACGAGCAGATGTTTAAGGACCTGTTTTTATCAGAGGCCCGGACCTTAGCCAGTTTGCAACACCCCAATATTACCCTCATCTACGATGCTGTCTTCGACGAAAGCGAAAATAGATTTTACATTATGATGGAGTATGTCGAAGGCAAAACGCTGGCGGATTTAATTTATGAATCATCCGGCCCCTTACCTCTCGAAACCGTTCTTGAGGTGACAAAAGGCGTTTTACAAGCCCTTAAATATGCCCACGGTAAAGAACTTGTTCATAGAGACATCAAACCCGAAAATATTGTAATTCACAAGGGCGACGTAAAGCTGACCGATTTTGGCCTGGCCGCTCTGGTATCCATCCTGGCAGAAGGGCAAAGTGAGTACATTTTTGGCACGCCGGCCTATATGTCGCCGGAACAAATTGCCGGCGAGCCTATAGATGGTAGAGCCGACTTATATGCCCTGGGCGTAACCCTCTTTGAAATGGTTACGGGTGGACACCTTCCCTTTGATTACAAAGAACGACGCGAAGTTCTCACCGCTCACGTTGAAGAGGAACCTCCATCGGTGCGAGAATTTGAACCGACCATTCCCCTGGTTTTTGACCGTATTATTACCAAGCTCTTGTCTAAATACCCGGATGAACGCCACCCTTCGGCTGAGGCTTTGCTGGATGTATTTACGTCGGTAGAGGCGCGACAAAAATTTAGCCAACGCTATCGGCAATTACTAGACCCGGATGCAAAGCCGCTACTTGGTCGGGGCAATGAACTTAAGCGGCTGCAAACAATTTGGGCCGAAACTCAAACAGCCAATTCGCCGCGACTGCTGGCTATTCGCGGAGAACTGGGGCTTGGCAAAAGCAGATTGATTGCCGAATTTTTGGGCAATGACGTTATTGACAAGGGGTTAGCGGCCATTGTGGGGCGATGCAATGAATTAGGCGCGCCTTATACGCCGTTTGCAGAGATATTGGCCGCCATTTTTGATCAAGGACTGGTGAAACCGGGCACAGTTGAGAGCCAGATGGATAAGATTCTTGAGCAGATACCCGCTTTGGCATCTCTGCTCAACATAGAACAACCTCCGCGGCCTGCCAAAGAGAAACCCGCCGGCAGCGGATTGTGGCAAACTTTGAGCGGTCGCGTGCCGGGAAACGTGCCGAGCGACCCTTTGCAGACACAATGGCAATTTTTTGCCGCCGTTTTGAATATTCTGGTTGAAGTTGGTCCAACTGTAATATTTTTAGATGAAGCTCTTTTTCTGGACGAATCCAGCGCAGCGCTGATTCGTTTTTTGATTCAACAAGGACAATTGCCTCTGTTATTTGTGGCCGAGTGCGGCAATAACGGAAAACCCGTCTCCTGGCTTGAAACATTTACTGTCGACGAAAAAGAAGTTGTTGATTTATCGCCCCTTTTGCCGGCCGTAATTAAAAAATTCCTGATTAATTTGCTGGAGGGGCCTGTCTCCGATGCGGTCGCCAATATTGTCGAGAAGCGAAGCCGGGGCAATCCATTACAAATTGAAGAGTTGACCCGTCAATTGATTGATTTGGGAGATTTATACCAGAATGAGGATGGCGAGTGGCGATACAAGCCTCCCGAAGAGACAACCGATTTGGCTGACGGTTTGATTTCGCCATTCTTACTTAACGCCTTTACCCGCCGCTTAGAAAAACTGAGCGATGAGAGCCACAAAATGCTGGCTTTGGCTGCCATCATCGAACCCGGTCCCGAATTTGATTTTGATATCTGGCTAACCCTGCTGGGCGGTGAAACCCAAATGGCAGCGGCCCAGCAGGCCCTGGATGAGGCGTTAAACCGGCGACTGCTGCGCGCTACAGGCGATAATTCCTACAGCTTTCGGCCTGTGGATGTATCAAAGGCTATGGTTGCTTCTCTGTCGTCATCTCGCCGGCTTGAGTTGCATCGTCAGATTGCTGAAATCTTGATTGAAAAACAGGGCGATCCAATTTTAATTGGGCATCATTACGAGCAGGCCGGGCTGGCTACCGAGTCGGCCCATTATCTGGAAGCGGCCGGAGCCAGGGCAATGGCCGCCGACGCCATTAATCAGGCTATCAGTTACTATAATCGCGCCGTTGAACTGGTAGAAACCTTGTCGGGCTATACAGCTTTGGGCACTTTATATCGTCAACGGGGAGCGTGGGACGACTCAAAAGGCGCTTTTGACCGCGCTCTTGAACTGGCTAAAAAAGAGGATGATGTTAATGCGCAGGCTCGGACTTTAAATGATTTAGCTTTTACGCTCTGGCTTTCTGATGACTATCGAGAGGCTTCTAAGTTTGCCTCCGCCGTGTTAAAATTTGACCAGGTTTCTGAAGTTGAGCGAGCCACGGCCCAATCTCATCTGGGTATGATATCGTGGGTGTTGGGCCATTTACGCGAGGCAGAGGGGTGGTGCCACAAAGCGGTGGATACCCTGATTGGACGCGGCGATAAGGATAAATTAGCCGCCGCTTACAACCGGCTGGGGTTGGTTTATTCGTCTCGGGGCAAGTTTGCTGAAGCCATCAAAGTCGCCAAAATGTCGCTGGAAATCCGCAAAAAGTCAGACGATTTTTGGGGCGAGGCTTATTGTTTAGTTAGTTTTGGCAAAATTGCCACTGATCTGGGTCAATTTAAACAGGCAATGTCTTACCTGGCCTCGGCGCAGCAGCTTTTTGAAAAAATTGGCAGTAATGATGGGCTTATGGTGGTCTACACTGAGCAAAGCCGAACTATGTTGCGCCAGGGACAAGCAGACCAATCTTTGCCGCTGCTTGGTAAGGCTATGCGTTTGGCTCAAGAATTGGGCAAGAAAAACTCCTACGGCCTGGGAGACATTTACCTGCTGGTTGCGCAAGCCGGCCTAATAGATAACCAGACTGAACGCGCCCAGGTTGCTGTTGACAACGCCTTAAAGCTGGTTGAAACTGCCGGAAACCAGGAATACATTGCCGCCGGCTATGCGCTTTTGGCCCAAATATACGTCGCCAAAAATGAGCCGGACATGGCGGATAAAACATACACAAGGGCCATAACCCTCTTTGAACAGGTGGGCAGCCCGGCCGGATTGTTACGAACCAGATTAAATTATGCCCGTTTTCTTGCCGATCAAGGAGAAACTGACCGCGCAGCAGACCTGGAACAAGACGCGCGCGCCAAAGCGGCAAAAATAGGGTTGCATCTGTAAAATATGAAATTTACCCGTTCTAGCGGTATTCTGTTACACCCAACCTCATTTCCGGGGCCTCATGGTATTGGCGATTTAGGCCAGGCCGCCTATCAATTTGTCGATTTTCTGGTTGAGGCCGGACAATCGTTGTGGCAAGTTTTGCCTCTGGGGCCAACCGGCTATGGCGATTCTCCCTATGCTTCGTTTTCCTCATTTGCCGGTAATCCGTTGCTTATCAATCTGGATACATTGGTTGAGTTGGGCGACCTGAACGCAACCGACCTGGCTGACCTGCCGGACTTTCCGATTGACGCGGTTGATTTTGGCCGGGTCATCCATTGGAAAATCCCCCTGCTTGAAAAGGCCGCCCGTAATTTTTTAACCAATGCCGACTCGGAACGCAAGGCTGAATTTGAAACCTTTTGTACCGAGCAAGCCGCATGGTTGGATGATTTTGCCCTGTTTATGGCGGTTAAGGAGCAATTTGATCAAAAAGCTAGAGAAGAAGATATCTTTGGCGCTACCTGGAATAACTATTGGGACAAAGATATTGCTCTTCGCCGGCCAGAGGCAATGCAACGCTGGCGCAAACAAAAGGCCAATGCAATTGTCATCAAAAAGGCGCTTCAATATTACTGTTTTCAACAGTGGGGCCAACTGCGTCGCTATGCCAATGAACGCGGCATAAAAATCATAGGCGACAC
Organism: Chloroflexota bacterium; assembly: GCA_024277275.1. Taxonomy (GTDB): domain Bacteria; phylum Chloroflexota; class Anaerolineae; order 4572-78; family J111; genus JAJRVO01. The sequence continues at coordinate 7,174 of JAJRVO010000554.1, read as the reverse complement.
CCCAATTTTTGTTGCGCCTGATAGCGTTGATGTTTGGGCCAATCGCAAGCTGTTTTTATTGGATGAGGCCGGTCAACCAACCGTAGTGGCCGGCGTCCCTCCCGATTATTTCAGTGAAACCGGACAGTTGTGGGGTAATCCGCTTTACAACTGGCAAGCGATGACCGCCCAAGGATATCAATGGTGGATTGACCGTATCCAAGCCACGCTGCAACTGGTCGATATTATCCGCATAGATCACTTTAGAGGATTTGAAGCCTACTGGGAGATTCCAGCCGGTGAAGAGACGGCCATTGTTGGCAAGTGGGTTAAAGCGCCGGGAAAGGCCCTGTTTGAGATTGTGGAAAAGGCTTTAGGCCACTTGCCCATTCTGGCCGAAGATTTGGGCGTTATCACCCCGGAAGTAGAGGCCCTGCGCGACAGCTTCAACTTTCCCGGTATGAAGATTTTGCAATTTGCCTTTGATAGCAAAGAGGCCGGCGGCCTCAACGCTGCCAACCTCTTTTTACCTCACAATCACCGGCGCAATGCCGTGGTTTACACCGGCACTCACGATAACGACACCACCAAAGGCTGGTATCAAAAACGCACTCTGGAAGAGCAGGATTTTATCCGGCGTTACCTGGCCCGCCCGGATGATGATATTGTTTGGTATTTCATTCGGATGGCGATGGCTTCTGTGGCTTGCTTTGCCATTGTCCCAATGCAAGATGTCTTGAATTTAGGTAGCGACGCCCGTATGAACACACCCTCTACTTTGGGTAACAATAACTGGGCCTGGCGATATCGCCCGGAAGCCCTTAATGATTGGGTATCGAATCGCTTGTTAGAGTTGGTCACGTTGTATGGTCGCAACTGAAAACTAATAACTACCCCTGCGCCTCTTTCACTGCTGCTGCCAGCCGGCTAATCCCCTCGTCAATAACTTCCGGCGTCATGGCGCAATAAGGCAGGCGCAAGAAACGCTCGCCGCCGCCATCAGGGAAGAAGGCTTGCCCGCTGGCCAGGTTTAGATTGTGCGCTTTGGCTTGCTCAAGTACCTGCGCGGTTGTAGTCCCCTCCGGCAAAGTTACAGAAAGGAAAAACCCGCCGTCAGGTCGAGTGGCCTCGGCGGTGGGTAGATGCTTGTCCAGCGCGTCTAAACAGGCTTGCAGGCGAGGCGCATACAAGGCTTTTAACTTTTCAATTTGTCCCGGCAAATTCCCCGCGTTACAAAACTCATACACAATGCCGTGCGCCAGCAAGCTGGGCGTAATATAGGTATCCTCAGCTATTTTGGCGACCTGTTGCAACAAAGCTGCCGGGCCGTAAAGGATTCCGACGCGGGGGCCGGGGCCAATCAGCTTGCTAAACGATAGCATGTGCAGCGTGCGCTCCGGATTTAAATCAAACAGCGACGGCTGCTCCTCACCCCGAAAACGCAAGGGGCGATAGGGCGCGTCTTCCACCAGCCAAAAGCCGTGCTTATCGGCCAGTTCTACCAGCCTCTCTCGTTTGGCCCGCGAGCAGGTGGCCCCGGAGGGATTTTGGAAGTCGGGGATGATATAGAAGAATTTGGGAGTGTGTTGGGCCAGAGCCGCTTTCAGAGCTTCTATGTTAGGGCCGTCGGCTTCTAAGGGGATGCCCACTACGTTGGCCTTATGCCGGCGTAGCAGCGTCAGGGTGCGGTCATAACTGGGCGACTCGGTGAAGACCGCGTCGCCGGGTTGGAGCGCATGGCAACACAAAAACTCTACAATTTGCAGCGAACCGTTGGCGGTTAATACCTGGTCTACTGAAACCCCTTTCCACTCCGCCAGCCACTCGCGCAGCGGCATAAAACCGTAAGATTTCCCATATTGCAAAATTGTAGTTCCATACTTTTCCAGAGCTACTTGCGAAGCCGCGATCATATCCTCTATCGGAAAAGACTCGGTAGCCGGCACGCCGCGTGTAAAGTTGATTACTGGTTTATCTGACATCGTTTTGTCTCCTCATATAAAATAGAGACAACTGGAGTCCAAAGTGTAGCGTTAGCGGAACTTTGAGACAAAGCCTTGCTTTGGACTCCGGTTTATCTCCTGTTTATAAAATATGCTGTACATCATAGGCAATCAATTATAACAAAGGATCAGCCGATAGACCAGTCCCGCCAACCGCCTCGTTTGCTTATTTGTATCTTGCTATAGCGTGGAGTAGAATTGGATAAAACCAGCCGTGCCGCAAGCGCATTTTTTGGTTGTTGACATGCTGACTTATCTGAGATAGACTCAAATTGTAAGTAATCATCTAAAAATAAGTTCCTGCAAAAGGAGTCAAAAAGTGCACTTTTTGACTCTTAAAACGGGAAGTTATTTTTGGACGGTCACTAAGGATTCTAAAAAAGAAAGGTAACCCCGTGGATCGATCTGTAATCAGCCAGGCAATGGAAGACTACCTGAAAGCAATCTATAAACTTCAAGAACAAAATGGACAAGTGACCACATCTATTTTGGCCGATTATATGAATCTGGCTCCGGCTTCGGTTACTAACATGTGCAAAAAGCTGGCCGAGCTAAATTTGTTGGTTTATGAGCGATATCAAGGCGTAAGCTTTACCCCAACCGGGCAAAAACTGGCCCTGGAAATTGTTCGTCACCACCGCCTGATTGAACTCTATTTGGCCGAGGCTTTAGGCGTTCCGTGGGATCAAGTTCACGCCGAAGCCGAGAAACTGGAGCATGTAATTAGCGAGGATTTGGAAGAGCGCATGGCCGCCGCTCTGGGAGACCCTAAATTTGATCCGCACGGCGCCCCCATCCCCACCCGCACAGGCCAGATGCACCGGCAAGAGTGCGGTTCCCTGGTCGATATGGAAGCCGGCGACAAACTGGTTGTGGTAGAAGTAGATGATGAAGACCCGGAGCTATTGCGCTATTTGGGTAAATTGGGTATTTATCCCGGCACAGAACTTGTTATACTGGCGCTTGCCCCCTTTAATGGCCCCTTAACCCTCAGTATTGGCAATCAGGAATACAGCCTTGGTTATCAAGCAGCCAAGTCTATTATGGTGGACGCGCAAGAATAACAGAGCCATCTACAATGGCGTCGTTTGTCATTTGTCCCTGGTCATTTGCTTTTAACCGTCACATATGCGTAACAAAACCTGGCGCAAATAAATGACAAAGGACAAGGTTTCACAAGAGTTCAACCGAACCTACGGCACAGCAACGAGAATAAAAATAAAGTTTAATGAGTTGGGTGAGTTTAATGAGTTGAAGAGTAACTCACCTAACTCAACAAACTCAATGAACTCACCCAACTATTTTTACAGGAGAGATAAATGAGCAACCTCCCCATTATTCATATGACCCTTTACAAACACGGCGTTGGCTATTTTCGGCGACGCGGTTCAGTGGAAGGGCAGGCTGTAAAACTAACCTTTAGGCGCGAGGAAATGGACGACCTGCTAAAAAGCCTGACGGTGATTGATCGCGCAGGCGGGCAGGTGCGCGGGGTAGATTACGACACACCCCAAACTCAAGACGAGCGACTGGCCGGCTGCTCAATTATTCTGGATGATACCCGCAGCCTGCGTGATTTATTGCAGGCTTTGCGTGGTCGAGCAGTGCAGTTGCAAGTTAGCGATGGCGGCAGCGTTGGGGGCGTGCTTTTGGGTCCCGACGAAGACGATGAAAAACCGTTAGAACACTCTTTATTATCTATTTTAAAATCCGACTCGGAAACTGTGGCCGTGTTGCCTATTAGCCGGATTGAGGGCGTGGAATTGCGCGACGACACCGCCGCCGCCGACCTGCGTTTTTTTCTGCAAACTGCCCTGGGCCAGGAAACGCATCGCTCTATCACCATCCGTCTCAGCCCCGGCTCGCACGATTTAGAAGTTAGTTACATAGCCCCCGCCCCCACCTGGCGAGTCAGTTACCGCCTGGTTATGGACACCCCCGCAGGCAACGAGTCGACCCCCCCCAAACCGGAAGCTCTGCTGCAAGGCTGGGGCATTTTCGACAATCGCCTTGAGGAAGACTTAAACAACATCTCGCTCTCCCTTACCGCCGGAATGCCCATCTCTTTTGTGTACGACCTCTACACCCCGCGCACCCCCAGCCGCCCGGTGATAGAAGAGGAAGACCGCACCGCCGCCGCCCCCATTATGTTTGAAGGGGCCGTGCCGGAAGCTGAGGCCGTGATGGATATGATGGTTGGCGCTGGGGCGCCTCCCGCGCCAGCCCCTGCCAGAAGTTTAAGAAAGGCAATGGCTAAACCCGCCGTATCCGCCGCCACAATGGCGGAATCTGTGAAAAGCGCCGCCACTGGTGAGGCGTTGGGCGAGTTGTTCCAATACAACGTCAGCGCCCCGGTTACAGTGGGCCGAGGCCAATCGGCGATGGTTCCCATTGTTAGCAGCAAGTTGGAACCTGAAAAAGATTTAATTTACAACGGCTCTAAAATGCCAACTCATCCCGTGGCAACGCTGCGTTTTAAAAACAGTAGCGGTCTTACCCTTGAGCGCGGCCCGGTGACCGTGTTGGAAAACGGAGAATATGTCGGCGAGGCCGTTCTCCCCTTCACCGCCAGCCAAGCTGAAGCCGTCATCTCTTATGCCGTCGAGTTAGGCGTGCATATCAAAGAAGATGTTAGCAACTCAACCCAATTACATTCTCTGTCCATAAAGAATGGCTACTTGCTACAGCATAAATACAACATTCGGCGCACCGAATACCGGCTGGATAATCGCACCCCGCAGCCCAAAACAATCTTGGTTGAACGCAGCGCCAGCCATTATAAACTTTTCGACACGCCTGAGCCGGTTGAAAAGACGCTTGAAACACATCGCTACAAAGTAGAAGCGCCCTCCGGCAAAATCACCGAATTTACGGTGCAGGAACGTTATTTGCGTGAATACCGTGAAGAATTAAGCAATCAAACTTACAAGGGCTTGCAAAAATACCTCGAAGGCAAATTTTTGGATAAACACACCTACGAGTCGTTAAAGGCATTGCTTGATGCCTGGGCCGAGATTTCACGTTTAAAGCAGGCCATTAGCCGGCAAGAGAAGCGGCGGACCAAAGTTTATAAGGCGCAAGAGCAAATCCAGAAAAATATGGCCGCCCTGTCCAAAGAAGGCGAAGAGGGACGTTTGCGGGGGCGCTACGTTACACAATTGGGTCAAAGCGAAGAGGAATTGGCCGAAATTGATGGGATTGTGGCTGATACCCAGGCCAAGATTGTGCAAAAACAAGCCCAAATTGAGACGATGATTTCTGTTTTAGGGTAGGCATAATACCCGCCACACTTGATTGTGAGAAGAATGATATGGATAGCAAAGTTCTCATCCGCAAGCTGGGAAAAAGAATGTTTTGCCTTTGATAATTGCGGAAGAAGTGGTGGGCAGTATCAGTTTGGGCGCTATTGAACCTCGCCCTTTCTCGGATGAAGAAGTTGACCTGATTGGGAATGTTACCGACCAGGTGGCCGGGACGCTGGCCCGCGCTCGTTTAATCCAAACCCAACAGCGATTAGTTACAGCCATAGAGCAGACGGCCGAAAGCGTATTGATTACCGATACTGAGGGAACGATTCTTTACGTTAATCCCGCTTATGAGCGCATTACCGGCTACAGCCGAACTGAAGCAATTGGCCGGAAGCCAAGTCTGGTTAAAAGCGGCAAACAGGGCGCTACATTTTACCAAGACCTGTGGACCACTATCTCTTCTGGGCAGGTGTGGCAAGGGCGTTTTGCCAACAAAAAGAAAGATGGCACGCTTTATACCGATGAAGCTACCATTACCCCCGTGTTAGATAAAAACGGCTCTATTATCAATTATGTCGGCATCCAGCGCGATGTAACCCGCGAACTGCAATTAGAAGAGCAGTATCGCCACGCTCAAAAGATGGAAGCGGTTGGTCATCTCACGGCGGGCATTGCCCATGACTTTAACAATTTGTTGACAGCCATCAACGGTTTTGCCGAATTAATCCGGCGTCAATTAAAACCGGATGATTCATTGCAAGAATTTGTGGATACAATTTTAACTTCCGGCCGGCGCGCTGTTGACCTGGTGCAGCAATTGTTGGTCTTTAGCCATAAACAGGTCACTGAACTACAGGTGTTGGATCTCAATACCAATGTAGCCAACATAGATAAAATGCTGAGGCGTATCATTGGCGAGAATATAGAGCTAAAAACTAATCTCACGCCCGATTTGTGGTGGGTCAGGGTTGATTCGGTTCAAATGGAACAGATTATTGTTAATCTGGCGGTTAATGCTCGTGATGCAATGCCTGACGGGGGCCGGTTAACTATTGAAACGGCCAACGTGGCGCTGGACGATGATTATGTTGCTCACCATCTGGATGCTCAACCGGGCGAACATGTGCTGTTGGCCGTCAGCGATACAGGTTGTGGTATGAGCGATGAAGTAAAATCTCACATTTTCGACCCCTTCTTTACTACGAAAGAGATGGGCAAAGGTACGGGGCTGGGGTTGTCAACCGTCTTTGGCATTGTTAAGCAAAGTAAGGGCCACATTTGGGTTTATAGCGAAGAAGGTATTGGCACTACCTTTAAGATTTATTTGCCCCGCACAGAGGAGCATACGCCATCGTCGGTTCGCTCAGAGATTGAGACTGCTATGCCGTTGGGCACGGAAACAATCCTTTTGGTTGAAGATGATGCGTACGTCCGCGAGTTGGCGCGACGTGTATTACAGCGACAGGGGTACACAGTGTTGGAGGCAGAAGATAGTCAAGAGGCGTTGCGGTTATTTTTAACCCACACCGCCCCCATTCACTTGCTGTTAACAGATGTGGTTATGCCGGGTATCAGCGGCAAGGCCCTGGCTGAGCAATTGACCCAAACAAAGCCCAATTTAAAAGTCTTGTTTATGTCTGGCTATACCGATGACGCAATTATGCGTCATGGAGTGCTAGACCCAGGCATAGCTTTTTTGCAAAAACCCTTTAATCCTACTGCCTTAATCCGTAAGGTGCGGACTGTATTAGATGGCTTGTAGAGCGAAAAGTAATAATCCTAACCTGCAACAGCGCCTCTAATACAGGGCTGTTCAGTTCTAAGGCGTGGCATAATTTTTAAACCGCCAAGAGCGCCAAGGACGCAAAGAATTTATAAAAATCTTGGCGATCTTGGCGTCCTTGGCGGTAAAATCATCGGCGATTGGTGAGAACTGAACAGCCC
>JAJRVO010000553.1 GCA_024277275.1 Chloroflexota bacterium | reverse complement strand
TTGCGGGTATTTAAGAGCAGAATTTCCAGAATGATAGAATTTTGATTCGTTAATTCTGCCAATTCTGCTCTTAAGCCGGCAAAAACCAGCCCAACTGAGTGATTATCGGCGGCGCAGTTTCTAAAACGGGAATTGCTGCTCAAGCAGGAGATTTTGTGTGTTAAATTTTTATGAAGCTTCCAAGAATTATACAAGGCGGTATGGGCATTGCCATATCTTCCTGGACCCTGGCAAAAGCGGTTGCTGAACAAGGGCATTTAGGCGTTGTTTCCAGCGCCGGTTTAGGCAATATTTTAATCTCTCGCTTGATGGATGGAGATACCGGTGGTCATACCCGTCGGGCATTAAGCTGCTTTCCGTTTCAAGAGTCTGTAAAACGGATTTTGGACAAGTACTATGTAGCAGGGGGTAAAGCCTCTAATCAATCTTACAAACGCCACTCAATGTGGACCATAAAACCATCTAAAACCCTGGATGAACTGACAATAATAGCAAACTTTGTAGAGGTTTTTCTGGCTAAAGAGGAACACGGCAATCCGGTAGGGATAAACCTGCTGGAGAAAGTACAACTGCCCACTATGAGTTCGCTTTACGGAGCAATGTTGGCCGGGGTGGATTTTGTCATTGTAGGGGCGGGTATTCCCACCCAAATACCCGGCATTCTCGACAAGCTGGCCGAGCATCAGGAAGTAAGCTACCGTTTGGATGTAATGGGGGTCGGCACAAATGGCGATTACATTGTTCACTTTAATCCTGAAAATGTCTTTCCGGACATGTTAGAAAAAACAGGAAAACTAAAGCGACCCAACTTTTTACCAATCATCTCTTCTGTGGTGCTGGCCCTGGCGCTTATAAAACGCGCTACCGGCAAAGTGGACGGTTTTGTAATAGAAACCCCAATAGCGGGCGGGCACAACGCCCCGCCCAGAGGCCGCCTTAACCTGGACGAGAATGGGGAGCCAATTTACGGGAAAAAAGACGTCATCGATTTAGAAAAAATTAAAAAATTGGGTTTACCCTTTTGGCTGGCAGGTGGCTACGGTACGCCGGAGGGACTCCAAAAAGCGCTTGAGGCCGGGGCGACAGGCATTCAGGTTGGCACAATGTTTGCTTATTGCAATGAATCCGGTATGGACAAGCAAGCCAAAAAAAGTCTTGTCCAAAAATCGCTCAACGGCAGCACTTCAGTTCGCACCGACCCGGTAGTATCCCCGACAGGATTTCCATTTAAGGTTGTGGAACTTGAAGGAAGTCTTTCAGAAGAAGAAGTTTATCAGGCCCGCCCTCGTCTGTGCGATATAGGCTATTTGCGGCATATTTATGAGCTAGAGAATGGCAAAGTGGGGTATCGCTGTCCGGCTGAACCTGTTGATCACTACGTAAAAAAAGGCGGAACATCTGAAGATGCGGAACAAAGAGGATGCTTGTGCAACAATCTAATGGCTGCGGCCGGCTTTTCTCAACATCGCAAAGACGGTTACGTTGAGCCGGCGCTCATCACCTCTGGAGATAGATTTTCCGACCTTCCCCTAATTGTCAAGCCAAACCAATCCGGGTATTCAGCTAAAGATGTTATTGAATATCTAACGAATGGCGCTACAGATTTTTGATTAACTCAAGTTGCGACCTGTGCATCCAAATCGGGGAGTAAGAAGTAAGAAGTAGGGAGTAGGGGCAAAACACCCTTACTTCTTACTTCCTACTCCCTACTTCTTGGGTTAATTAGCTTGCATACAAAATAAAAGCCCCCAGACCTAAAACTTGGCCTGGGGGCTTTCTTTTTTACTTCAATTTGCGACGAGGGGATTATTTACCCCAGGCGCTTTTTAAATTCTTCTGTTAACGCCGGTACATATTTGAACAAGTCGCCGACAATACCGTAGTGGGCGTACTTGAAGATGGGAGCCTCGGGGTCTTTGTTGACGGCGACAATCAGCTTGGAAGTTTTCATTCCGGCCAGGTGTTGGATGGCGCCGGAGATGCCGCAAGCCACGTAAAGATCGGGCTGGACGGTTTTGCCGGTTTGCCCTACCTGGTGGGCGTAGGGAATCCAGCCTGCGTCTACCGCGGCCCGGCTGGCGCCCATTGCTCCGCCCAGGGTCTCGGCCAGGGCCATAATTGGCTCAAAGCCTTCGGGACCGGCTACGCCGCGCCCGCCGGAAACAATGATATTGGCGTCGGTCAGGCTGACTTCTCCGGCGGCGCTTTCAAAGCCTTCTATCTTGGTGGCGATGTCGTCTTCGGCCAGCGCGGCCCCGACATTTGTGATTTCGCCGCTGCGACCGGCATCCATCTCCGGCACAGGGAAGACTCGGCGACGGACGGTTACCACCTGCGGGCGGGCGTCGCCAAAGGTGACTTTAGCAAAGACATTACCAATCAGGGCGGGGCGGACAATGGTCAGGCTGTCGCCCTCTACGGCTACCTCGGTGCAGTCGGCGGCCAGGCCGGTTCCCAGTTTGGCCGCAACATAGGCCGATAGTTCCAGGCCGGCGTTGCTGGCGCCCATAATGAGCGCAGCCGGTTCTTGCTCTTGGGCCAGTTTAGTAATAACGGCTGCGTAAGCCTCTAGCCGAAAGTTTGTCAGCGTGGCGTCATCGGCCACAAAAACCGTGTCGGCTCCATATTGAATAGCCTCTTGGGCCAGACCGGCTACGTTTTCGCCTAACACAATGGCCGCCAGTTGGCCGCCTAAATCATTGGCTACGGTGCGTCCAACGCCCAGAGCTTCCCAGCCAATCGAGTCGGCCTTGCCACCAGCTTGCTGAATCCAAACAAATACGTTATTTGACATAATGATTCTCCTGTGAAACTGTGATTTTCATACCGCAAGTGTGGCGTGGGGAAAAAGTGGAGGGACACCCCCCACACCCCCCGCGCCATAGGCGGCTCCTATATAACCTTTTCGGCAACTAACTTGTCGACCAGAGTTTTTGCTGCTTCTTCCGGCTCGCCTTCAATCATTTCAACCTGGGCTTCTCTTACGGGCGGTAAACTGACATCTTGCCATTTGGCTTGAGCGCCCGCTGCGCCTATTTGATCGGCTTCAAGACCTAAATCAGCCACGCCCCAGGTGGGGATGGTGGCTTTTGCCGCCTTGCGAATGCCGATGAAACTGGGATAGCGCGGCTCGTTGAGTTCTTTAACTGCGGTCATTACGGCCGGTAGCTTGCTGCTAACCGTTTCGCGGCCGCTTTCTCGTAGTCGCACTACAGTAATGGTCTTGGCTGCCGGGTCAGCGCCTTTAAGTTCGGCCACGTAGGAAAGTTGGGGAACGTCTAACAAGGCGGCAACCTGAATGGCGGTGGCGGCCATGTTGTCGTCAATGGCAGAACGCCCGCCAATAACAAGATCGTAGTCGCCAATTTTCTTAATGGCCGCGGCCAATATACGGGCCGTGGTCAGGCTGTCGCCATCTTTCATGGCTACATCAGAGATTAGGATGGCTTGATCTGCGCCCATTGCCAGAGCCGTCTTCAGGGCTTCGGCGGATTCAGGCTTGCCCATGGACACAGCGGTCACTTTGCCGCCGTGCGCTTCTTTTAATTGAAGGGCGGCTTCAATAGCGTACTCGTCCCAGGGATTGACAATTCTGGGACCTCCCTCCTCCATCAATTTTAGACCATCAACAGTTTTAGAAAGTTGGGCCGTATCCGGAACTTGTTTAACTAAAACGACAATGTTCATAAGGTTATTCCCTCTCAATTAACAATTAACAATTAACAATTAACAATTAACAATTAACAATTA
>JAJRVO010000552.1 GCA_024277275.1 Chloroflexota bacterium | reverse complement strand
TCCTGTGCTTTAATATTAACACAAAACTGCTTTAATTGTGGTTACAGGATAGTTACAATTTGTGGGGGATGTGGCGACCAGTAGACAGTAATCAGTAATCAGTAAATAGTAATCGGCAATCAGCTACACACTGACCACTGATTACTGTCTACTGTCTACTAATCAGGTAGCGTCCTCCGGCTACCGTAGTGACGTACTGAGGGTTTGCGGGGTCGGCCTCTAATTTGTGCCGTAGGCGGTGGATATGCACCCTGGCAATGGCGCGAGCGTCAGCCTCGGTGGCCTCGTAGCCTCGTACCTGTTTAATAAGGGTGATGGAGTCTATAGCTGTGTCGGGTTGCCCCATCAGGGTAATCAGGATGTCAAACTCGGTGGGGGGTAAATTAATGGTTCGATTGTTTCGGCTGACCTGGCGAGAGGCCCGATTGAGCGTGAGGCCCCTTATTTCTAAAACTTCCGGTTGGTTTTCTTGGGCTTCTTGTGGTTTAGCAGATTGCCGAGCAATGCCGTCGGCTACGCTGGCTAAAAGGTCTGTTGTATTGCACGGTTTGGTCAGATAATCGTGAGCGCCCTGGCGCAGGGCCTCAACAGCAGAGTTTACAGTGGCGTACCCGGTTAAAATAATAACATTGGTTTGGGGGGCTGTTTTTCGCAAATGCCGCATAATATCCAGCCCGTCCATATCTGTTAAATGCAGGTCAACCAGGGCCACGTCAAAACTTTCTCCGGCTATCAACTTCATTGCTGTTTTGCCGTCAGCGGCTTCTGTAACGTGATAACCTTGTTCTTGTAAATTAAGGCGCAAAAAGTGGCGCAGTGTCTTTTCGTCGTCTATTACCAGAATTTTATGTGTCACCGGGCTGTCCCTCTCTTTACTGGTAGGTTTATGATAAACCGGGCGCCTTTTTCTTCCTCACTTTCAACTGCAATGGTTCCGCCATGTTCTTCTATGATTCTGTGGGCCACACTAAGCCCTAAACCTGTCCCCTTAGCTTTGGTGGTAAAAAACGGCTCAAAAATCTGTTGTTGCACGTCAGTTGGAATACCCGGTCCGGTATCGGTGATGGTAACCATTACGCTTTCCGGTTCTTCATCAACTTTGCTTAAAACCAGTTTGCTTTGTAGTAAAAGCCGTCCCCCATTTGGCATTGCCTGAGTGGCGTTGATGATTAGATTTGTAAAAACCTGTTCCAGGCGTTGATTATCAAGATTAAGGCGCGGCAAATTGTCGTTGTGTTCAAAAGAAACCTCTACTTGATTATCTTTTATTTGAGGTTGGCATCGTTGAATGACATTTTTAATAATGTTTGATAACGCTTCGGGCGCTAGATTAAGCTGTAAGGGGCGAGCCACAAATAAAATATCTTCCAAAATTCGGTTGACCCGCTGCACCTCGCCCTGAATCATAAGACCCCCTTCAAACTCCGCCGAATCTTCAGGAGCGTTTCTGGTGAGGAACTCTACACCGGCGGCTATGCCGGCTACAGGGTTGCGTATCTCGTGGGCTACTATTGCCGCCATCTCGCCTAATGCAGCCAACCTATCTAATCGCCGGCGTTCAGCCTCCAGGGCTTTAATCTCGCTTAAGTTTTCCAGCACGCCCACCGCGCCCACCGATTCCCGCTTGCCGTTTTCTCCGCCAAGCGGCGCCGTACTGACCGAAATTGGCAAATACCGTCCATCTTGATGTTGCAGGGTTATCTCTTGATGCGAGTAGGCTTTGCCCGTTGTCAGTGTTTTATCAAAAGCCTCTATTAATGCTTCGGCTCCGTTTATGCTGGATATAGATTGATGGAGCGCGTCTTGTACTTTAAGGTTCAACATTGTGGAGGCGGCCGGGTTAAAGGCGGTAATATGCCTGTTTTTGTCTATGGCAATCAAGCCGTTGGTCATATTTTGGATAATATCTTAATTGAACGCGCGCAGTGTTTCTGTTTGTTGAAAGAGTTGCACATTTTCAATAATAATTGCCAATTGCCCCGCCAGCACCGATAGTAAATCTAAACTGATTTGTCCAAACGGTCCGGTTTGACTTTTACCCCCTGTTTCGGCGGTTAAAATGCCGGTCATCTGGCCTTTAACAATTAGGGGGAGCAAGGCTCCAACAATATTAGGATGGCCGGAGCTATTATCGGTTAGCGTTCCATCTGCCAATACCCAAACGGGCCTGGATGTGGCTAAAACTGTAGAAATTGCCTCATTTGGCAACTGAGAAGATAGTTGATTTTTAGGCACAACCGCAGTTTCAATCAGGTTTTGCTCTTCTATTAATCCTTCTGGTTTGGGGTTTAGCCAGGCAATGCGCGTAGCGCCAATTGCTCTTTGGGTTATTTCCAGTATGCGTCGCACCAGGAAAATTTCGCCGCCCGATACTTGTAAAATCTGGTTGATTTCCAGCAGCGGAAGCAGCGTTTGCAGGCGTAAGCTATCGCGTACCAGAGTGCGCCGGGCCAGACTGTCTTTAACTGTGGCAATTAATTCTTCCGGTTCAAAAGGTTTCATCAAAAACCCTTGCGCGCCCAGCCGAATGGCGTTAATGGCGTCTTCCATAGTGCCATAGCCTGTAATTAAAACAACCGTTATATGCGGGTCAATCTCTTTAGCAATTTTCAGCAGTTCTAGCCCGTCTATTTTGGGCATCTTGATGTCGGTTAAAAGCAAGTCAAACGTTTCTTGTTTTAAAAGCTCCGGCGCCGAGGGGCTATCTGTCTTGCCCAATGCAACAAATCCCTCCCGTTCTAAAATACGCACACAGGAGCGAACAACGCCTTTTTCATCATCAACTACCAGGATTCTTTCGTTTGCCACAAATAGGTGTCCTTTTACTTAGGTTTGAGGTAGAATAGCAGCCATAACATAATCCGTGGCTTCATTTTCTTTTGGTGGCGGCGCAATTGCCGGTAAAGTTAATATAAAACTGCTGCCCTGTTCGGGAGCGCTCTTCACACTAATGTTTCCCCCATGCTTCTCTACAATTCCATAACTAATCGACAAACCTAGCCCGGTGCCCTGACCTACCTCTTTGGTTGTAAAGAAGGGGTCAAAAATTTTGTTAAGGTGTTCCGGTTTTATGCCTCGGCCGGTATCGCTAATTGTGCAGGTTACAACCTGTCCTGTCTCTGCATTTTCTTTACTATCGTCATTGACGGGGGGCAGGGCTTTTAGATTGGTGGTTACGGTTAAAGTTGATGGACGGTCCTCGTTGTCCAGCATTGCGTAAACAGCGTTGTTGAGCAAGTTTACAATGACCTGTTTCATTTGGTTAACATCCAGGTACATCTCTGGCAGTGGGGATAGCTTTTTATCTAAAATTATTTTTTGACTTACACTCTTGGTATAAACCAGCACGGTGGCTTCTTCAATGAGATGGTTAAAATCAATGGGTTGGCGTTTAGGCGTACCGGCCCGGGCAAAATCCAGCAAGCTACGCACAATGTCTCTGGCGCGCCGGGCCTCTTGATTAATCATCTGTAGGTCTTCAAACCTTTCGCCTTCCGGCGGGGTAGATGGCAATGGGTCGACAAGGAGGCTGGCTAACCCAATAATGGTGGTTAGGGGATTGTTGATTTCATGCGCTACGCCGGCGGCTAACTCGCCAACGGCGGCTAATTTTGCGCTTTGTATCAGTTGGTTCTGGGTTTCGGCCAATCTTTTAACGGCTCTAATTTGTTCTGCGTAAAGCTGGGCATTTTCAATGGCCGTAGCCGCAGGAATGGCTAAAGCCTGCAACAAAGATAGGTCTTCTTGGTTAAAGGCGCCGTTTTTTTTGTTCATTACTTCAAGAGCGCCAATGGTGTATCCTTTTGTTTTTAGGGGGACACATAAAATTGACTTTGTAGTAAAACCGCTCTGTTTATCTACGTCGGCAAAAAAGCGAGTGTCGCTATAAACATCGGGCACAACAATTGGCTCGCCGCTATCGGCCACCCAGCCGGCTATGCCTTGACCCAGCGCCATACGCAACCCAAGTACGGCTTTGGAACCCTCGCCGGATGCGGCGGCAAACCAAACCTCTTTATTTTCATTGTCGCGCAGCACAACCGAGGCCGCGGCAACTTCCATAAGGCGCGTGGTGTGGTCTGTAACAAGGGTCAGGGTTTTTTCTAAATCAAGCGTAGATGTAACGGCCTGACCGATTTCGTTTAGGGATTTTAGCTCTTTAACGTGCTGGTTGATTTCGTCGTAAAGCCGGGCGTTTTCTATGGCAATAGCCAGTTGGTCTGCCAGAGTTTCCAGCGCCGCAACGTGGAATTTGTCAAAAGCCTCTAACTGCACGCTTTGCAAATTTAACACGCCAATGGTTTTTACGCCAAGCGTTATGGGGACGCACAACTCGGCCCGCACTTCTCGGTTGGTATCATCCTGAATATAACGAGGGTCTTTGGTAACATCGTTGGCTAAAACAGTTTTGTTGTTAGCCGCCGACCAACCAATTAATCCTTGATGCAGTTTGTGAGTTGTTATTTGCTCTGGATATTCTTGCGAGGCAGACCCGTAACGGTCGGAGGCTACTCTGGCTCGTAGCTCTACCTGATTGGCGTTTTGGGCGTACAGGTAAATAGCAACGCTGTAACATGCAAAGCTCCGCCGGATAGCCTGAACAACGGTTCTGAGCATTACATCCAGGTTAAGAATTGAGGTAGCAGCCTGACCAACCTCGTTAATTAAGGCAAGTTGTACCGAGCGTTGCGATTGGTTTTTAAACAGCATAGCGTTTTCAATTGCCATACCAATTTGAGTTGCGGCTGCTTCTAAAAGCGAAATATCGTTCTTGGTAAAGTGTTGCGCTTCTTTGTGTCCAATCAGGTATACGCCTCTGGCTTCAACCCGCTCTAAGTTGATAGGCAGAGCCGCCACGCAATGTTCTTCGTCCAGTAAATAAGAAGCGCGGAACCAGCGCGAGTCGGTTTTGGTGTTTGATATAACTGCGGCCTCGTTGTGACGCAAGACCCAACCCTCTATTCCGTCTTCAAGTAAGCGTTGGGCAAAACGCCGGCCTGCCGGCCCAATTAATTCTTCTCGTCCCGGTTGGTTTGACCGGTAATAGATAATCTCATTTTCCTCTTGAACCAGCAAAGCAGAAAACTCAGCATCCAGGTAGGGGGCCAAGGCCAGAATGCGCTCAAACAGATCGCTGATATCCGGGTGTCCGCTTAAAAATTGGGTGATGCCAAAAAGAAGGGCTAAATGCTCTGCATTGGTCAAATCAATGCCAAAATCCGGCACGCGAGGCGGAAGATAATCTGCCAGGCGGTCAATCAGGTCATGCGGTTTTTGGGGGGGAGGCAGTAAAAAAACGTGGCGTGTTTGCAGCCAGGGAGGCAAAACATCTGCATTGTTATTGGTAAGCACCAAAATGGTGGGAACTTTAATAAATTTGCTCGATTTGGGTTGTTGGGCTACGGTGACATCTAGCAGCAGTACATCCGTTTTAGAAAGATACATAGTGGCTTCATTGGGGTCATTAAAGAGGCTGGATTGGTAGCCTTGAGCCGTAAGCGCCTCATGCAGCGGTTGCATAAGCTGTTGCTTGCCGTCAATAAGCATAATGCGTTTGGAGTTAACAGTATGTCTGGAAGATATTGAGTTGGTGCTTGGACTCTGCTTTTTGTCCATTGGTCTGAAATGCCTTTTAGTTAAATCCTTGCAGCCGGCACGTTATCTTAAAAGTATAACATGTGCCGCCAAGAGACGCAACAGGATTTTCAGACTAACTAGAATAGCGTCATAACGTAAGGTAAGGCAGTTTATAAAATACCCCTTCACCGGCAAATACAACCTGATTTTACATTAATTCGACCGGCATAACTGGCCTCAATTAAACACTCGCAACAATTAAACGCAGTTTGGGCGCTTGCGTGCAACGGGAGCGTTATATTTCATTACGTCTTGCTATAACGCAGAAATCCATAACAATTTTTCTCTTTTGATCCGGCTTTCCCCAAGCTCTACCCACTTTTTCATAGGCTTCTACAAAGAACGAAGTTCCAAGAACATCCATACAGCGTTTTGTGGCAGACCAACTGTGTAAATATGCAAATAACTCATTAACATCCCAACTCATTGCCATTTCAATATCTGGAATTTCTTGTATCTTAAATGGAACTGGAATATTTATGTAGTGATCCCATAAGAGTTGGTTCTGTTTGGCCCAATATGGTCGAATTATCTTTATAAATTTGTGTTCGATGATATTGTCAATATCACTCTGAATCTTGAACCAAGAATAACCCCAAGCAGCAAAAATACCGTTTGGTTTCAGAACCCGCCTAACCTCGGGCCAAAACTTTTCATAGTCAAACCAATGTAGGGCTTGAGCAACGCAAACTAAATCAAAAAAATTATCTTCAAAAGTGGTTGCTTCAGAGGGCTGTACTGAGTACTCGATTTTTGGATGGATGAGAGCATTAGTAATTTGTTGTTCACTAATGTCCGTTGCCTTCACTTCGGCAAAATATTTGGTTAAATCAATCGCTGCTTGACCACTCCCGCTCGCAGCATCCCAAGCGCATTGGTGGTTTTTACAAAGCTTAGCCAAAATATCATAAAGTTCTTTTGGATATCGTGGGCGGGCATTCAGGTATATTTCTGATTTATCGCTAAAGAGTTTGTGATGATGCAGTATTTTTCTCATTTTGAGATATAACAACTTTCTAGGGCAAATACGGTTGTTGTTGCTTGCCACAGATCATCAAATATACTGCCAACGGCCATAAAGTAACATTTTTATGGGACACAGATGAACACAGATTTCACAGATTTTTGTTTAGTTTTTTACCATAATCTGTGTTTATCTGCGAAAATCTGTGTCCTATTC
Source organism: Chloroflexota bacterium (assembly GCA_024277275.1). Lineage (GTDB taxonomy): Bacteria > Chloroflexota > Anaerolineae > 4572-78 > J111 > JAJRVO01. Next base: position 17 of record JAJRVO010000552.1, on the reverse strand, counting down.
TCTGGCTTTCAGAATGT
>JAJRVO010000551.1 GCA_024277275.1 Chloroflexota bacterium | reverse complement strand
TAACTCTGCTCGGAAAAAAGTGAAACGGCAATGGGCTGCAAGCCAAACTGCTCAATTAATGTTTGGCGACTAATGGGGCTGTTGGGATTGTCCGGGTCGATAGCTTGAAATGTAAATTTGCCGCCGGCATCAGTCTCAATCTCTTTGGCTACTTTTTCAATAGTAGCCGGAGCTTCAACCAGCCACTCCGGCAGGGTATTGGGCGTGGCGTAAAGCGTCAGGCTGACCTGCTTGTCCAGCGAAGCCAGCACCGCGTCGATACTTTGGAAACCAAAAACGGTTTTTTTTATGACCCGCGTCAGGTCATATTCAAGGTTGCGCAGCCGAATATCGACCTGACCGCTGGGGGAAGGCTGAATTTCTATCAGGTCTCGAAAGTTGAGTACCTCGTTCTGGTCGCCGTAACGAATGAGAATATCAAAATAGGCGTTGACAATGGAGGCGCCATAGCGGTCGGCGGCCTGGAGGGGGGTGGGCCGGATGCCGTAGGTTTGGTTGGCTTCGGCCTCTTTTTCCGGGTCTTGAAGCGGGTCGACAATCTCCACTATCACCTGCCCGTTAGAGGCAATTTGATACTCGTTGAGCGTGTCGCGGATACGGGGGACCAGCGGGGCCAACAAGGGGTGGGTCTTTTCGCTAAAGTAGCCTCGCACCAGAAGCGGTTCTTGCAAATTACTTAGCAAGTCGCGAGTGACCGGAGACAGGCTGTACTCTTTTTGTTCGGTCAGGTCCAAACGCGCCCCGCTAAAGGGAAAAAGCCAGATGTTGAGGGCAATCAGGTTTAGGGCAATGAGCGCAATGGTAAAGATAAGGCCATTACGGTAAGACTGGGTTTGCTCGCCGCTGCTCCAGCGTTTGCTATCGAGCGAAATAACGTTGAGGCTGAGAAACAGAACGGTTAGAGAGAAATAGTAAACCAGGTCACGCAGGTCGATAACGCCTCTCTCGATGCTTTCAAAGCGACTGCCGGCGCCGATGGCTCGCATAATCTCGGCCACCTTATCGCCGGCAAAGGCCGTAACGCCTTGAGCGCCAACCAAATAAAAAAGCCCGCCAATTAACACGGTAATAATTAGGGCGACAATCTGGTTGTCGGTGCGAGACGAGACAAACAGGCCAATGGCGGCATAGGCCGCGGCCAGCAAAATAGCCGCCAGATACGCGCCAAACACCGGCCCCCAATCCAGGTTGCCCAACAATGAAACCGTGAGCGGCAGAAAAAAGGTTAGGGCCAGGGCTACGGCAACCAGGGCTATTACCCCCAGAAATTTTCCCAGTACCAACTGTACCAGGCTTGTGGGCAAGGTTAAGAGCATTTCCAGCGTGCCGCTTCGTTCTTCTTCGCTCCACTGGCGCATAGTCAGGGCGGCCACCAGAAAGATGAGCAAAATGGGCATCCAGCGAAACATTGGCCGGACATCGGCAATGCCCCGGCTAAAAAAGGAGTCGGCCCAGAAAAAGGTAAAGAGTGTAGCTGCCAGAAAAACGCCCACAAAGATAAGCGCCATCGGCGAGCCAAAGTAACTGTTAAGTTCTTTGCGAGTAATTGAGAGGGTTTGTTTCATTCCTTGTCCTCCTCTGTAAATAAAATGATGAACGATGAATGATGAATGATGAAAAAAAATCATCCTTCCGATTCATCGTTCATCCTTATTTTCATTGTTGGTGGTGTGCCAAAGACTCGTGTTAACTCCTATGATACCAATTAACAATTAACAATGAGCAATTAACAACGGCCAAAAATCACCCCTGCACCCCTGCTCCCCTGCTGTCAGGTTTCATCGGGTGCGTGTGAGGCTTCGCTTCATTAAAGTAGCTCCTACGCGGCAGTTGCCAGTTGGTTAAAGACCGCTTCCAGCGTTTTGGCATCGCGGCGCAGTTCACGCACGGGCCAATTTTTCTGCCGGGCCAGGTCGTAAATAATAGGGCAGAGGTCTTTTTCATTTTGGGTGGTAATGCGGAAAGCCGGATATCCGTCTGTGGACTGGATTGATTCGATTTTATGCGCGCCATCAATTGCCCGGAGGGCCTGGTCGACGCCGTCTGTTTCACTTTGCAAAACCAAAATGGCATCGGCGGTGGCTGATAGCTCTGCCAGGTGGGCATCGGCTTTGACTTCGCCGTTCATAATGATGATGACCCGGTCGCAAACCGCTTCAACCTCCGACAAAATGTGAGAGGAGAAAAGAATGGTGGTGTGACGGGCCAACCGATGAATCAGGTGGCGAATTTCGACGATTTGGGTGGGGTCCAACCCAATAGTAGGCTCGTCTAAAACCAGCAGCTTGGGCCGGTGCAAAATAGCCTGGGCCAAGCCGACTCGCTGCCGAAAGCCTTTACTGAGTTGCCTAATGGGGCGAGTTAGATACTCAACCAGGCCGGTAGCATAAATGGCCTCGGATAAACGAGCCGTTTGCTCTTCACGAGGAATCTCGCGCAGGTCGGCCATCATTCTCAAGTACGATTGGATAGTTAGCTCCGGGTAAAGCGGCGCATTTTCCGGCAGATAGCCAATTCGCGCCTGGACCTCGCGGGTGTGGGTCAGCACATCAAGGCCGTCTACTTTAACTGTGCCGCTATCGGGTTGCAAATAGCCGGTTAAAATTTTCATAGCGGTTGATTTTCCGGCCCCGTTGGGACCAAGCAGGCCCACAACCTGGCCGGAGGCAACGCTAAAGCTAACGCCTCGCAGGGCCTCAATGGGACCGTAAGATTTAGTCAGGTCAACAATTTCGATCATTGACGCATCCTCCTGAAAAAATATTTAATGCAATAAATACCCCGTCTGTTTAGAACCGGCGGGGTTGAATAGGGTTAAACAAACCGTCTCATGATATTCATTATAAACCGGGGGGCAAATATCTTGTTGTGACAAAGAGGTTATTTTATTTCATCCTCACACCTGTCCCGTTCGTAAAACCAGACGGGTGATGAGGTTATCCTTTGGATTAACTACAAATTTTTCTAACTGTTCTATCTCTGATAACTCTTCTCTGGAACAACTCAGGCGAATTAATTGAGGCGTTGTTTCTTTTACCAACTTAATAGGGACCAAACGCTTAATGTGGGGGGCTTTGCTCTCTGCCACAACCAGATGGCTTGTCTCCTTTGTAATCGGGTTCGTCATAGTTATGATGGAGCGTCCACATAACCCATCGGCGCAATGTACTTCAACATCTAAAGGAATGTTCATAGTGACTACCTCCTTGTAGTAAGTATTGTCGGCATGGTTCAAGTTAGATTGACACTTCTACGTCTGTAATTCGTAACGAGTAACGAGTAAAACGAAAAAATTCTAGCTCTACAGTTCTTATTACTCGTTACTCGTTACGAATTTTGTTAACCAAGCATCAATCTAATATCCCATATTTTTGAACCAAGCCGTATTGTCCAATTATCTTTTCGGCTTAATGGTATTTTATTCCAGGCCGTATCTCCAGTAAAAATGCGTTTGCAAACACTAAGAATATCAAATGCATGTTAGAATTCTATTAGAGACTTTGTTAAAGTTTTGAATCTTGCTATTAGTTTTCACTACCGTACACTTTTGAGGGGTAGGTTGGGTTGAGCCAAAATTATCTGGCAGTCCGCACCGGGTTGGGTTTCATTTTCTACTTTTTAGCATAATTTTGAGCGAAACCCAACAGCTTTTTAGATGACTCGTCAGTGTT
>JAJRVO010000044.1 GCA_024277275.1 Chloroflexota bacterium | reverse complement strand
TCGGTTCACCCCCACGCGTGTGGGGAATACCCTTCCAACCCTTATAAGGGGTTGCCCTTATCTATAAAATATTCTTATAGATTGAGGTGGTTTTTATGGCTGCGGGTTGGATTTGGTTTTTGCTTTAGTCCCGGATTTTTTAGTTTTCTTTTTCTTACGGACTAACCACAAGCCCTCCAACTCAACTATTTGCCGGTCGGTGTTGCCCCAGGTACGAATGTCGAAACGTTGCTCGGTGTTGGTTGACCAGATTTGAATCAATCCGCCCTCGCCTCGTTGCTTAATGCATTTTTCCCACAAGCGATCTCGCACCATAGCTGTGACGTGGCCTACAAAAACGCCCGGTCGGGGTTCAATTAGCCAACGGGTTAGTTCTCCCCGCAGTGAGGTTGGCACTTTTTCTAAAATCATCACCACCATTTGCGCTTTGTCCTTTGCAACTATCTGTAAACGACATTTTTTATTGGAGATTTGGAGATTGGAGATTTGGAGATTAAAGAATCTCCAATCTCCTAACCTGGACAAGGACATTTCATTTCCAAGCCAGAACCAAAAAGTAACGGGAGTAGGGAGTAGGAAGTAAGAAGTAGGGGAAATACACCTACTCCCTACTTCTTACTCCCTACTTCCCGGATAATCAGAATTTTCTTGCCCAAAAAACAAGGACTCAACTGTTAAGATACTAATCTCTAATCTCTTCACCGCTAATCCCAACAAACGACAAATAACCCTCACCAGGCTCCCATAACGGCGCTGGAGCAGCCGGGTCAATGTCGGGATCGGGCATATTGTCGGGCGGGAGGTTGGCAGCTTCCAGCAAACGGTCTATATCGGGCAGAATTCGACCCAGCAGGCGTTGGGTTTTGAAAGCCTCTCGACAGCCGCGCCGCACTCGTTTGTACAGGTCGTGCGTACCCTGAGAGACGGCCCAAAAAGCCACCGGCACAGTAATCTCCACTTTGTACAGGTCGGCAATATCATACACAAAAGAAAGCTGCTTACCGGTGTGAATAAAGCCCAACGCCGGCGAATAGCCGCCCGATACAATGGCCGTGTGGCACAGGCCGTTAAGCAAGGCATTGGCCGTAGAGAGGGCGCGGTTAATGGGGTCGGCGTTGTTCCAGTTTTGCCGGTCGTAACGCCGCCCCTTCCACTCGACGCCAAATTCTCGACTGGCTTGGGCGTAGGCTTCTCGCACCCGCACCCCTTCCTTACCCCGGACTTGTTCCAGGGTCAGGTTGAGGTCCAGCACCTCGTCAAAGCGAATCTCGTACATACGCCGGACGACGATCATCCGCTTGTGCGGGTCGCCGGCCAGTTCAGCCTGGCGCAGCAGGTGATAGGCTTTGCGGGTTTCGCCGCTGCCCTGGGCATACATGCGCGTGCCGTCCTCGCCGCTCCAGACCACCAGGCAGCCGTTATCGGCCAGGGCTTTGATGGCGGCGTGGGTGATGGTTGTACCCGGCCCCAACATCAGCACCGATAAGGCCGCTGCCGGGAGGGGGGTAAAACCGCCGTTTTTATCCACAAAGGCCACCGATTTTTGATCCTGTTCCAGACGGCCATGTTCCAGGTAGATATAGCTTAAACTATCCCGCAGTTTGGGAAGTTCTTGCAGGTTTTGCATAGTGTTCTCCTCTTGGTTGGGGGGGCCGAGATTGGAGATTGGAAATCAGAGATTTGGGATAATACTCCCCAATAACCAATCTCCCAATCTCCAATTAACCAATCTCCGGCCTTGCCAGCGATAACAAACCAAAGCCAAACCCCTTGCCGCTGCCAATGCCATTTTGCAGGGTTTCTAAAAAACGGTCGGGATCGGTGACTTGCAGCAAGCCGTCAAAGCGCACAGCGAGATGTTGTAACCGGTGGGGAGTCTGGCCGGGATGTAGAATTTTGCCTCCTTGTTTACCCTCGGCGGTGATGTTGGCAGCAAATACGGTAAACCCGCCTTGTTCAGCTTTGCGGTTCAGCCAGTCGCGCTGCTCTTCTTCTTTATACAGGCCGACTCGTTTGGATTTGGTCTGGCCCTCAAATTTGCGCTTGACCGTGGGATTGGCCCGCAGCCGGAAGTAGAATCGCTGGCCGGAGTTGAAGACAGGGTCGAAGGCTTTGGGGTTGTTGTTGCTATTGGGCCAGCGATAACCGTCCGGCCGGTCCAATTTGTCCCAATCCGGCGCTTTGTCCGACTGCACCAGCAGCGTCAACTCCTGCCCCCCGGACCGGGGCGATTGCTCCAGCCGGAATAAGACTCGACCGGGGCCGCCCTCCTCTTTACCGGGGAAGGCTTGCATAATGGTCCGGTGCAGTTCGTAGGGGTTGCCAACCTCGCTCCGCACTCGGCGGGCGCGGGGGTTGAGGATAAGTTGGGATAGGTACATGGTTAGACCTCCTTTTCTGCGGAGACCTCAAAGGTTTCAGAAACCTTTGAGGTCTGTTCTGGTTGGAACGATGGTTTATCAATAAAGGTTGTATTAACCCGACGAGGCGCGAATTGCCGCTTGCCCTTCTCAAAGCTAATCGGGTGGTCGTGGCGCACCTGGGGGCCGGCGTCGTCATCCAGAACAACGCGAACCCGGTCATCAAGTTTGTGGTTGTAGTAATACCGGTTGCTGCCCAACCAGGGATACGCTTTGAGCGCGTCGAGCAGGCTTTCATCCTTCAAGCCATTGGGCAAATAAGGCGGCAGGGAAGGCGGGCAGGCTTTACGGCCCAAAAAGAGCATCCAGTGGGGGTTGCTCAAAGCGGCGTGGAGTTGTTGCAGCAGGGTTTTATCACCCTCCAGCCCAACGAGAAAGGCGGCGTCGGAGAGGTAGTAGCGGGTGGAGGGAATGGGGTTTTTGCGCTCAATAGAGCCACCGGCTTTAAGATAACCGCCTTTACCTGCCGTATGCCAGTCGCGTAAAATGCTGCCTTCTTTGTCCACCCGAATCCCCATACGCAATACGGCCAGGTCAGCTACCGGCTCGGTGCGGGGACGGCCCAGGGCGGCGCACACCAACCCGACGATCCCGCTTTTAGAGGGTTCACGCCCGGTCGTGCGGACCCTAAACCGGCTTTGGGTATCCCAGGATTGTAGGGGCGCGACACAACGTAGTAATAGAGTCGCCATTGTTTACTCCTTTGGTAAGGCTTCATTGACAATCTTAATCCACCCGGAGAGGTTGGGTTGGAAATAGGGTTGTAACTGATCAAGCGCACTCTGGTACTGGTCGGTATAAACGGCCACGGCCTCAAAAACAGCATCATCACGGGTGCGGGTGAGGTTGCCCCAAAAAGTATCCATCGCCCGGATAGATGGCTCAATCAAGCCTGTTTCACGGCTGGAATGGACCGGTCTTTCAAAGGCATTGGCCAGGTTCCAGCTTTTGCCGTCTTTACGCGCAACGGCTACGGCCAGGCTGGTGGGGTTCTGGGCGGCAAAGCTGTTTTGCTTGCCGGTGGGAATGGCGTCAATGGCGGCGCGGAGGAAACCTTCGACGGTGCGTTGGGCTAAAGAAATATCATTATCCAGATTTTTAACCAACTGATTCCAGTCAATACGGGCGTAGCGATAGAAGCAAGCGCTGTTAAAACTGGTGAAGCCAACCATCCCGGCCCCTACTTCTTCCTCCCCTTCCTCGCTGAGGACTTCGCCTCGCGCCAGCAAGTCGTCAACAGCAGTAAAGTAGTCCATTTCCATTGTAACCAGGTGGGTGGAGATGGCATGAGAAACCTGGCAGGCGGCATCGAGACAAAGTTCAGGGCGGTCGGCCAACATCCGGCCAAATAAGGCAATATCCGGGGCGCTGGTTCGTTCTTTGGTGGCTTTGACCAGCGGCTCTATCAGTTTAGCGATGGTTTTATCCTTCTTTTCCGCAATAGCCGCAGCCAGAACGGTCTCCCAATTGTCAAGGATAATTTTGACCAGTTCTTTAACTTCTTTCGGGCTGATGTAAACCAGCACATTGGTCCGGTTAGGGTTTTTGTCCATTTTCTCTTTTTTGCTGTAGTAAGCTGCCGCAACTGCCGCCGCAACGCTCCGGGCAGTCTCTTTTTTGGCTTCATCCGCTTTTACCAGGGCATTAACCAGCAATTGGGTCATCCAGCGAGTCCGGTCGCCTATATCGGCCTGGGTGGTTTTGGCAAAGACCGGTTCGTAGCGAATGGCCCGCTTGAGGGATTGGGAAGAGATACGGGCGCGACGATGGCCCCCAAATTCACAATCTTTGGGGTTGCCGGTATCGTCCCGGTTCAGGTTTGATGGAGCAAAATTTTGAATCATATGTAGTTCTATAAACATTTTTGGTTCTCCTTTTTTACACTTGGAATTTATAAACTTAGCTTATCCGAAAAAGGGGGAGAGACGAGAGGACAACTCTCAAAGCCCCCAATTCTATTGGTTTTTTTGGAATGATTGGTTAGCGATTATTCTTTATCTTTAGACGCATCATCCCCCCGGTGTCGCCAAAATTGAGCCGCCCACTGTTTTTGCACCCGCGCGCGCTTGTCGAAATTCCCCCAGGCCAGGATGTGCCACATCAGTTGATGCCAGTTGACCGGAACACCGTCGTTGCGCGATTTCAAAAAGCTGATCGCCTGCCGTAAATAGAAATGCAGGTCATCCGGGTGGGCGGTGAGCAAGGCGGTAAAGCGTCGCTCAACCGCCTTGTTTCGCTCCGGGTCGGGGTCAAGGGTTTGGGCAAAATGAGTCCCCAGATTTCCTTCCGGCGTACTTTTGGGGTGCAGGGCATAGAGCGCGGCAATCAGATAGTAGCTTTGTTCGGTCCAACTGTTGGGATAAGCATCCTTTGGCAATCGCTGCACCACATACGGGTACATCTCGGCCACCGTACCCGGTGGTTGGCCTAAACCTCGACGCAGGGCGGCCAGCGCGGTCCGGTCTTCGGCCAGGGTTTCAAGGTAGGTGATAAAATTGTGTTCGTTACTCATCCATTTCCTCCTCTTTAGGTATAAGTTGGTTAAGACGATAATTAAGATAACTGCGGCCTTTTACTACCGCTTTGAAAGAACGTCCATCATTACCGGCGTATTGGGCAGCCTGTTCAAAGGCGGTCAGGGCAATTCTGTGTAAGCGGGTACGCCATGTTTGAATTGCTTTGTCCCGGTCCTCTGATAGCATGACGATAAATTTATGAAATAGTGGTTCTGAATTCGTCCAATAATATTGTTCTGCCCCTGTATGTTTTATCCAATCATTAATTCGTTTCTTAGTGTTATCATCCACTTTTCCCCATTTTATCATTTCTGGAGATGACAGATAGAGATACATTCCTATTCGCCGATTGGCATCTCTCACACAAAGTTGTACATCTTCGGCAAGAGATAAAGCTGTGTCCAGGTCAATCATTAACTCCGGTTTTATTGTAAGTGTCAAAGGTAATGGGATACGCTCAAGCCGTGAAAAATACATCGTTGCTTTTCCTGGCTCAGTTGCCAGCCCAAAAATCAAAAACTGGTATTTGGCAGATTTGGGTAAATCGCCATTTCTACAAAGTAATGCTAACCAATCAAATACAAGAGCCGGACGATGCTCCTTTTGGGGAATACGAAATAAGGCATAGCTATCACGCCATAAAGCCCTATCTTTAGATAAGCGGACCGGTTTGTGTCCCTTTTTCTCATCCTTAAAGTAGTATGGTTTCAAAGGGTCAAAACGAATTGCATCTTTATCGAGTGATAAAGCCTGACTCCGAAAAACCACTAACGTTTCATTTTCATAAGCAAAATTCAATCTTCGGCTTTGCCAGGTCAAATAATCTAAAAGATCATCAGGAATCTTGCGCTCATCCTCAATTGGCGATTCCATTTCCCAAGCCGGAAGACCGGAAGATGTAAATGCATCTTCTTGCCAATCATAAGGTATTAAATTCAGCACCAATGTTTCAAACAAGTTTTGACCTTCAGCAAAACACAGAACCCCACGACTACATGGAGCATCAGTGAAATTTTTACCTTTGATACCACTATTACCCCCTCCAAGAGAAAAAGCCTGCGCTGTAATGATCAACCGTGCCGCTTCTGATAGTGAGGTAAGGAGAAACTGATCATCAGTTGAATGATCAAATAACGTTGCATTGTTTCCTCCTGCCCGTTCGGGCATCAACGCCGCCAACGACAACGGTTTGCCAATTTGCTCCGTTGTTTGATAAAAGGGGTGTGTTTCATGGAACAGATCAAAGCGATGACGAATGTGTGATTGGTTAAAGTAAGCATCCACTGCTTCTGGTTCAAATTGTTTCTTCTGCCATATTGTCTGCCAGTTGGCCCGTTCTTGTGGTTGGTAGATGGCATACAAAACAGCTAAAAGAAACCGGTACAGTGAAGCTGTAACGAGAGGGGAGTCACTATACAGTTCGCTTAGTTCGTGCGCCGAAAGTAACAGATCACGCAAGCTGAGTTCCCGACGTTCCCCGGTTAAACTTATACAAAGAAGCCACGGTTTTTGTAACAAATCAAATTGTTGATTCATTCTTCCTCCTTTTTAATTTCCAAACCATACTTACGGGTTAATCGTAGAGTAAGGCCAATTTTAGATAATTGATATTCAGAATCCTTGAATAAGATTAATTTATGGTAGCGCAATAAAGCACTCTCCTTCCATTGGTCTTTTTGAGAACGTAAATGGTTCACAACAGGCCAATTAGTCACTGTAACAGAGTGTTGAGCTAACTCTTTTGCCAACTCATATGAAGGCTCTTCATTTAAATCAATCATTTTGCTATCACTATTTGGCTCCAAAAAAACGCCTTCCGGCAATTGATGCAAGCAAATAATTGAAACACTGGGCGGCATATCACGAGTCAAGGCTCGCATTGTTTCATGGCTTTCTGGACTTTCCTCCTCTAGTGTCTGCTGGCGGCTTTCAAGCAAAGCCTCAGATGAGGGAAGGCGCACCAATTGCTGGCGGGCCTTGTTTTTTGCTTTCTTTTCTGCCTGGATCATTTTGGTCTCAGTTGTTTTGATGGTTTCAAGCCGTTGGTTAGAAAGGTATTTAAGTAAAGAAATATTGCCATATACCTGTTCAACCAGGTTGGTTGTATCTTCAGGTAGTATTATCTGTTCCTCTTTTGCCTTGAGCGCGTAAAATGAACGCAACAAAATATATCGAGCGTACACATACTCGCCTGCATCAAACTTGGGCAAACCATCTGTATCAAGTTCACTCGGCTCAGTAATCACCAACCGTCGCGTGTGCCCATATCGCTCATCCCGGCGATGCCGGTGCAGCCGCCCGGCCCGTTGGATGATGAGGTCAACGGGGGCCAGGTCGGTCAGCATCAGGTCAAAGTCAAGGTCAAGGCTTTGCTCAATAACCTGGGTGGCGACGACGATAGCTTTACGGGGACGCCGGTTAGGTTTGTCTTTATCCGGCTTGCCGAATTTGTCCAGCACCTTATGCTCAATCTCTTGCCGCCAGACCGGGGGGAAGCGGGCGTGAAAGAGGATGAGATCATCTTCAGGAATGTCGAGCGCACCATCCCGGCGGGCTTCATCCAAAACGCGGTAGATGTCCTGGGCGCGGCGGACGGTGTTACAGATAACAGCCGCGCAGCCGCCCTGGGCCAGTTCGCTTTGCAGGTAGGCCAACATCTCTTGCGGCTCGCGCCCTACCTCCCAACTGAGGCGCAGGGTTACATCATCCGGTTTGGGTAACTCGATGATTTTGGGGTCGCTGTCCGGCGCGGCAATGGTCAGGGAGGGGTAGGCGGCGGGGGTATCAGGTAAATCACGGTCGGTGTAGGCTTTAACCAGCTTGCGGCGGGTTTCGGCGGGCAAAGTGGCCGACAGGATAATGACCGATGTGCCAATGGCGTTAAGCCAGGCCAGCAAGCGTTCAAACAAGGTGCTCATAAAGGTGTCATAGGCGTGAACCTCGTCAAAGATAACAACTTTGTGACTGAGGCCAAAGAGTCGCACAAAGAAGTGGCGGGTTTGTAAAATGCTCATCAAGGTTTGGTCTACCGTGCCCACGCCAAAGGGGGCCAGCAAGGTTCGTTTGCGGGGGGTAAACCAGCTTTCGGCCTGAACGCGGGCTGTCTTATCATCACCAATATTTTGCAGTTCAACCCTCTCTTTTAGCTTATCTTGCCAGGCGGCTTGCCCGTGAACCAGGTGGAAGTTAAGCGGTCTTTCCTGCTCCGGGTAGCGATGGTTGAGAAAGTTGCCAATGCGTTCATACATCTGGTTACTGGTGGCCTGGGTGGGCATGGCAACATACAACCCGCGCCCGGCCTGTTGTTGCAGCCAGGTATCGGCCAGATAGAGGGCGGTTTCGGTTTTGCCGATGCCGGTGGGGGCCTCTAAAATAAGCAAGGTGGGGGATTTTAGATGTTGAGCGGCGGTAATGGCCTGATCTTGAAGGTCGTGGGGTTCTTTGAAGTTGAGGTAGGCAAAGGCATCGGCAAAGGGTAGCGTTTGGCCGGTGGGCTGCCAGCCCAACCAGCCCAAATCTTGCAACGATTCTCGCGCTTTTTGGGCGGCGCGGGCGGCGTATTGGCGGGTGGGCATCGCCTGCTCCACAAAGCCAAAGCATTCCTTGTTGCGAGAGCCAAGCCAGTCGGCGACTGAGACCAGGCCGGATATGATGGTCAGGAAGGTGTTTAACCCGGTTTTATCGGCAGGCGGCGAAACGGACTGCGGCGGGTGAAAAACAGCCTGCACTTCCCAAAACAAATCGCGGCGTACATCGTCCCACGCCTGGCCGTGAGGCATAAGCCTGTCGGTTGCGCCGGGAGGCGGCCAACTGCCGTGATGTCCGCCCAAAGCTACAGCAATTTTGTGGGCAAAGCCTTTATCCAGACCCAACATCTGCCTGAGCAAATCGCTCAAAGCCCAGGTAGAGACTGTGCCGTGCGGGAATTGTTTATCAAAGGCTTTGCCGCTGCCTTTTATTAGACTTAAATCAGCTTTTTCTAACTCTGCCCGCAGCCAGGGCGGGCCGTACTTCTTTTGATAGCCGGGAACAGCTTTGCCCAAATCGTGCAAGGCGGCTA
>JAJRVO010000550.1 GCA_024277275.1 Chloroflexota bacterium | reverse complement strand
GGTTGCCTACACCGATGTCAATCAGCCCTGGATTTTGTCCGATGGAACGATAACGCTAGATTTGGGATCGGTGGAGATTGCGCCGTTCCCGGTCGACCAACAGCCGGATATCAGCCAATTTAAATCTCTCCCCGCTCACAACTTCAACAACGAGATTGAACTGGTTGGATACAACTATTCGGTCAGGCGCGTCGGGCAGGGCAAAGGGTTTGCGCTAAGACTTTTATGGCAGGCCAAAACCGCGCCGGAGGACAACTACACCCTGCTGGCCGAAATCCTTGACGCCGCCGGAGACGCCCTGCGGGCCGTAGAACGCCAACCCGTGGGCGGTCGCGCGCCAACAGGAAGCTGGCAAAGCGGGCAATTCATTCGAGATCAGGTTGACATGGTAGTCCCTGCCGGCGCGGCGCCGGGTGAGGATACAATTCAGGTTCGACTCAGTTGGCTGCGGCCGGATGGGTCAAAATTAAACCTCCGTCGCTGGTTGCTGCCGGTTGGCGATGGTCTTAACCTGGGCTGGCTAAATGTGACCGAAAAAAAGGGGCGAGTGTTTGACCTGCCAACAATACAACACGCCATCGACGCCAATCTGGAAAACCGGGCCAGATTGCTTGGCTATAACATACAGCCAGAGACCGCTTCACAAGCTGGCGACGAAGTAGAATTCGGCCAATTCAAACAGTCCGACTGCGCAGCCAACAATGGCGTCTGCAAAATCAACGTAGAATTTTACTGGCAGGCTACCAGCGAGATGGAATTACTCTACCGGGTTTTCTTTCACGTGGTTAATGCCCAGGGACAAATTGTGGCCCAGCACGACCGGATACCGGGCGCGGGAGGCCGGCAACCCACCACAGCCTGGCTTCCCGGCGAGGTAGTGGCCGACCCAATTGAGTTGCCTCTCCCACCTGATATCGCTGCCGGTCAATACGCCATTCGCCTGGGCATGTATCTGCCCTCGGATGGAACGCGCCTGCAAATTCTGGATAAAACGGGGCAAGCCGTCTCAGATTTTGTAGACGTAGGAACGCTTGAGATTACGGCAGAGTAAGAGTAATGCGGGTTATTGCGTCTTTATATTCGATACAGTACAATCTTGAGGAAAATTTTTGTAAAACGGGAGAAAAACAAAATGACAGCAACCGCCATAGCAGCAGATTACGTCATTGACGTCACCGACCAAACCTTTGAGGCCGACGTGCTGGACCGCTCAAAAAGCGTGCCGGTCGTCGTCGACTTTTGGGCCGAATGGTGCGGCCCCTGCCGTATGTTAGGGCCAATCCTAGAAAAGCTGGCCGACGAGTTTCAAGGCGGCTTTATCCTGGCTAAATTAGATGTGGATAGCAACCCTCAAATGGCAATGCAGTTTCAAGTGCAGGGTATTCCGGCGGTTAAGGCTTTTCGTGACGGGCAACAAGTCAGTGAATTTACCGGAGCCTTGCCGGAGCCACAAGTGCGCAAGTTTATCGAAGGGTTAGCCCCGTCTGAAGCGGACCAATTAGCCAAACAGGGTTTTGAGTGGGAAGCCAACAACCACCCGGCTATGGCCGAGGAAAGTTATCGGAACGCGCTGGCCTTAAAATCCGACCACTACCCGGCCAAAATTGGCCTGGGTCGAGTATTGCTAAACCAGGGCGAAATTGAAAGAGCCACTGAAATCTTAAACAGTATCCCGGATGGGGCCAAAGAAAAAACCGTTGCCCTGGCCCTTCTGGCCGGAGCGCGGTTTCAAAAGTACGCCACCGGACATAATGAAACCGACCTGCAAGCCAAAATAACCGCCGACCCCAACGACGTTGCCAGCCGTTATGCCCTGGCCAGTCTGCTGGCTACCAAACAAAGATTTATTGAGGCTCTGGAAGAATTTCTGGAGGTCATTCGCCGCGACCGCAAGTATGATGACGACGGCGCTCGGAAGGCGATGCTGGCTATCTTTACCATTGTTGGCGAAGATCAGCAGACAGTTAAAGATTTTAGGCGGAAATTGGCTAACGCGCTGTTTTAAGTTTCTCTGTAACCGTTCATCCCTCCTCTTGTTCCCAAACTGGAGTTTGGGAACAAGTTAAAGGAAATCGACAAAAAACACCCTTGCCGTTTCAACAAGGGTGTTTTATCAGGGCTGTTCAGTTCTCACCAATTGCCGATGATTTTACCGCCAAGGACGCCAAGATCGCCAAGATTTTTATAAATTCTTTGCGTACTTGGCGCTCTTGGCGGTTTAAAAATTATGCCACGCCTTAGAACTGAACAGCCCTGGGTGTTTTATTTTTGATGGTTGATACACTGGCCGAGAACAAAAAATCCTGTCTCAAAGGCATTGCGGTTGGCTACATAAAGTGTTACAATAACAGAGAAAGAAGACAGCCCTCGGTCTCAACAGGCCGGCACAAGGGACGGTGAGCGTATGCCGGAACCGGACATCCAAAAGCTGCTACGTGAAGGAATTGCGGCGGCAAAGGTCGCCGCCAAAAAGAATCAATCATCTGCCACCAACAATCAAAAAGGGCGCGCGCTCCACCTGTTGTCGCAAGTTATAGAGTTGGATGAGACAAACGCGCAAGCCTGGCTTTGGCTAAGTACCGTTGTGGATAGTTTTGATGACAGAATCACCTGCTTCAATAACGTGTTGGCGCTGGACCCGGATAACCAGGCAGCCCAGGCCGGTCTGACCCTGGTAAAAAAGCAACAAGTCGCCTC
>JAJRVO010000549.1 GCA_024277275.1 Chloroflexota bacterium | reverse complement strand
TGTTGGCGGCTGCAAACAAGAAAAATCAACCGCCAAGAACGCAAAGAACGCCAAGTTTTCTTTTTTTCTTGGCGCACTTGGCGTCTTGGCGGTTCAAAACAACAATCAATCAGCCCCAACACTCAAACGGGAGACTATCCAAAAAGTAATTCAAAGTAAAGGCAACAATGACAGAAATCCACATCAACAGTTGGAACGAACTACAAGACACGCTGTACGCCGATTCGTGGAATTCGACCTTGCAGCGACACCGGTCGCAGTTTGTTTTTCGGGGACTGTCGAACAAAAATCACCGGCTGGAAACGACGCTCATCCGGCTGAGGGGAAACGTGGTCAAGCTGGAACCGCACCTGCTGCGCAACTTTAGAAAGTATGCCCACCGCGATAACGTTGAACGGCGCTCCATCTGGCACTGGCTGGCGGTGGCCAAGCACCACGGCCTGCCAACGCGCCTACTGGATTGGACCTACTCGCCCTTTGTGGCAATACACTTCGCCACGGCGGATATCGGCGCGTTTGACTATGATGGAGTAATTTGGGCCGTCAATTACCTCAATGCCCATAGCCACTTGCCCAACGCGCTGCGCTCCGGGTTGGACGTGGGGGCACACGCTTTTGACGTGGAGATGCTGTCGAATCTGCTGGACTCGCTGGAGGCTCTGGACACCATCTCGCCGAATGATTTTACCATCTTCTTTGAGCCGCCCTCCATTGACGACCGGATTGTCAACCAGTTTTCACTCTTTTCCATTATGTCCAACCCCGCAGCTATGCTAGATGATTGGTTAGTCGAGCGCCAGGTTGCGTTCAGAAAAATTATCATTCCGGCCAAGCTCAAGTGGGAGATTAGGGACAAGCTGGACCAGGCCAACATCACCGAGCGCGTTCTCTTTCCCGGCCTGGACGGTTTGAGCGCCTGGCTAAAACGGCATTACAGCCCGAAAGGGAAGTAGCGACAGCGATAGCCCAACCTGGAGCAACGCGGTTAAACGAAATGCGTAATGCGTAAGGGTTTCACACGTTACGCATTACTCGTTACGCATTATGCATGACGCATCAATTTTGGAACTGACGCCAAACCGGAGTAAAATCCTCAACCGAAAGGACACAACATATGCCATATTTGTTGACCGAAGAAGTTTATCAAGTGGTAAACCACGACGGCAAAGTGGTGGGACAAGCGCCCGATTTACCCGGCGAGGACTTGATTGGCCTTTATCGCTGGATGGTACTGGGGCGCGAGTTTTCGGACCGGATGCTGGCCTTACAGCGGCAGGGGCGAACCGGAACTTTTGCCCCTCTGCGGGGACAAGAGGCATCGATAGGCATTGCCGCGCCCTTGCAGCAAGAAGATTGGCTGATGGGATCGTACCGGGAGATTTTGGCCTACTTTGTTAAGGGCGTGCCCCTGTTGAGCATAATGGAAGACTACAGCGGTTACATCTCGGCCAACTACCCGGCAGAGGTACGCTGCCTGCCCATGCAAATTGTGCTGGCGACCCAAATTCTGCACGGCGTTGGGCTGGCAATGGCGATGAAGTACGACGGCAAACCCAGCGTGGCCGTGACCGTCTGCGGCGACGGAGCCTCCTCGGAGGGGGACTTTAACGAAGCGCTGAACTTTGCCGGAGTTTATAAAGCGCCGGCTATCATTGTCGTCCAAAACAACGGCTGGGCCATCTCCACGCCTCGACACAAACAAAGCGCCACCGAGCGCATTGCCCATCGCGGGCCGGGTTTTGGCGTACCCGCCTACCTGGTCGACGGCAATGACGTGCTGGCCGTTTACAAAGTAATGGCCGAGTGCGCCGCCCGCGCCCGGGCCGGCAACGGGCCTAGCCTGGTCGAGATGATTACCTACCGTATGGGGCCGCACACCACCGCCGACGACCCGCGCAAATATCGCCCGGATGAAGAGCTTGAGATTTGGCAACAGCGTGACCCCCTGGCGCGTTACCGCCGGTTTTTGCTCGACGCCGATATGATGACCGATGTCGAGGATGAACAACTCCACGAGGACGTAGTGGCCGAAATACAAGCGGCAGTTGAGGCCATGGAATCCCTCCCGCCGCCAGACCTAAATCAACACTTTGATTGTATTTTTGCCGAACCAACCCCTCAATTAGAGCAACAACGCACCGAGATGCTGGCAGAGATAGGTTACGCAAAAAGTTAGCGACAAACCGGGTTTGTCACAGGGTTGGACAACTCCGGTAATTAGTGATTGGTAATTGGTAATTGAGCGATCGTAATTACTAATTACCAATCAACCAATTACTAAATTACTAATCACCAAATTAGGAGAAATAAAAATGGGAACTACCCAAGTATCGGCCCGTTGGACGGGCGAAAAGTTAAATTATGTTGGCACAGACACCAAAAGCAATCAGATTCCAATGGGCGGCGGCGACCCGTCGCCCTCGCAAATGATGTTGATGGGGCTGGCCGGTTGCACCGGAATGGACGTAGTCAGCGTTTTGCAAAAAAAGCGACAGAATATCACCGGCGTCGAGGTGCAAGTCATCGGCCACAACCCCGATGAGTACCCCAAACCGTATCAGGTGATTGAACTAAAGTTCATTGTTAAGGGCGACAATGTTGACCCCAAAGCAGTAGCCCGCGCTATTCAACTGTCAGAAGACAAGTATTGCATTGTGGGACAAACGCTGCAAAATAAAGCGGAAATCAAAACCTCGTTTGAAATTGAGGCATGATGCGTAACAAGTGATACGTGATGCGTGATAGCAATCATTTAACGCATCACGCATCACTTAAGGAGAATTCCATTGAACATCAAAGTTGAACAAGGCGGCATCCAGGCAGTGACCGCCGATGCAATTATTGTTAATCTGTTTAAAGGCATAACCGAACCCGCAGGCGCAACCGGCGCAGTCAACAAAGCTTTGGATGGGGCCATCGGCGAGTTGATGGCCGGGGGCGATTTGCAAGGCAAGTTGGGCGAGACGGCAGTCCTGTATCCGCGAGGGGCCATCTCCTCCCGGCGGGTGATTGTGGTCGGGCTGGGAGAAGCCGACAAGTTTGATTTGGAGGCCGTCCGCGAGGCATCAGGGGCGGCTATCAATCAGGCTCAAAAGGTAGGGGCGACCAGCGTGGCTACTATTGTCCACGGCGGCGGTGTAGGCGGGCTGGATGTGACCGAAGCGGCGCAGGCCGTGGTCGTAGGCAGTATGCTGGCCCTGTACAAGTACGATGCGCCTCGTTCTAAAAAGGAGGACGAACCGGAGACTCAGGTCGACTCGTTGACTTTGGTTGAGTTTGACCCGTCGAGAATTGACGGGCTAGAGACCGGCGCGCATACCGGGCAGGTTATTGCCGAAGCAGTTTATATGGCCCGGACGCTGGTTAACCAGCCCAGTAACGTGGCTACCCCCACAGCCATTGCCGAGACTGCGCTGGCTATGTCTGCCGAGGCGGGGCTAACCTGCTCTGTTTACGATGAAGAATGGATGCGCCAGGAGCAGATGGAGGTTTTGCTGGCCGTCACGCAGGGGGCGTCGCAGCCGGCCCAATTTATTGTGATGGAGCATAAACCTGACCAGGTGGCTGACTCTGAGGCCGGGCCGGTTGTGCTGGTCGGCAAAGGGGTGGCTTTTGACACGGGAGGCTACTCGCTCAAGCCCCAGGCCGGGATGCTGGGTATGAAGGGGGATATGGGCGGCGCGGCGGCGGTAATTGGGGCGATGCGGGCCATCGGACACTTGAATTTACCGCTGCACGTAGTCTGCCTGGTTCCAACCGTGGAAAATGTAGTCAGCGCGACTTCTTACAAGCCCAACGATGTTTTTATTGCCAAAAACGGGGTCAGCGTCGAGATTATCAGCACCGACGCCGAAGGTCGCCTAATTCTGGCCGACGCCCTGTGCTACGCCGACACCTTGAATCCAGCAGCCGTGATTGATGTGGCAACCTTAACCGGCGGCAAAATGGTGGCCCTGGGCAACCGGACCAACGCCGTCTTTGCCAATGACGACCGGCTTAACGAGGCGTTGCTGGCAGCGGGCCAAAAAAGCGGCGAACCGCTGTGGCGCTTGCCAATCGATCCGGTTTATGACCGCCAAATTAAAAGCGACGTAGCCGATATAAAGAATTCGGGGGGGCGATATGCCTCTGCCGTAACTGCCGCCCGTTTTTTGGCTCACTTTATTGGGGATTGGCCGTGGGCGCACATCGACATTGCCGGCAGCGAACAATACAGCAATGGCTCTGACGACACGCCTCGCAGCTACTTAATTAAGGGCGGCACCGGCATTCCGCTACGGACGCTGGTGGAGTGCCTGCGCAATTGGGGAGAGTGAGTTATTTGTTTCGCCTTTTGGAAAAGTAATTTTGTGAAGGAGTCCAAAAGTGTACTTTTGGACTCCTTGTCTTTCACCTCGTTCCGACGGGGACCGTCGGAATGAAGCCGGAACTCTCCTGCGTTCTATCTGCTCGACAATTGCCGGAGGCTGTGCTAAACTAACTCTGTAACAAAAACGTCTGGCAAAGTAATGAGGTGAGCGATGAACAACACCAAAGAAATAACGGTGACAATTCCCGAATATCTTTATGAGGCCTCAAAAAGAATGATGGCTTTGGGCCTTTTTCGCGATCTGTCTGATCTGGTGGGGGCAGGCTTGCGTCGGGAATTACGAGAAGCACAGCAACTTTTAGAAATAGATCCCGAAAAATGGCAAACCGGCGTTGAAAACCTGCGGCGACAAATTCAACAAAAGCAAGCCGAATTAGAACAGCCTGCTATGCCTGAAGATGAGGTTATAGACCAACTGCGGGCCATTCGCCAGGAGATTTGGGAGCATGACTATCGGCCCTACTACACCTTTGATCCTTGACAGTAATGAATATATCTTTGGCCTTAGTGGCAGCAAGGCCGATTGCGCTCAACTGATCGACCGTCTCAATACACTACATATTTTGATCCCTTTAATGGTTGTGCGCGAAGTGGAGCGCAATTTAGAGACGATGTACGGCCTGGGAAGCGCCTTTTTCCGGCTGATCATAAATCGCGACAACATAACCATTATTTGGTCGCCTCCTCCCGAAGAACTTGTTTTGGCTTATGTGGCACAAGGTTTGCCCAAAGAAGACGCCACAATTGCAGCAACGGCAGAACAATACGAGGCAGAATACCTTATTTCAGAAAACCGTCATTTTTTACAACATTCTGACGATCTGCCCTTTCAGGTCATTAACGCCGAAACAGCTTTGCAATTATTGTCAAAACAGTGACCCTAATCGCCGATCTGTTTATATGACAACCTTCTCAGCTTGAACGGGCATTGCGGCAGCCGCGCCGTGTCCGTTGAGGTTTTGCGAAGATACTCCCCATTGCAGCATTACGCTGGCCCAGGTTAACCCGGCCCCAAAACTGACCAGGGCAATTTTGTCGTCGGCTTTTACGCGCCCCTCTTGAATGGCCTCGACCAGGGCAATGGGGATAGAGGCGGCAGAGGTGTTGCCATATTTATGGAGATTTAAGAAGACTTTTTGCGGGTCAAAATTTATTGAGCGCACGGCCATATCAATAATGCGGGCGTTGGCCTGATGGGGAATCAAAAGATCAACCTCTTGCAGCGAGAGATCGCTTTGCTCTAAAATGGCCCGCAAAGAACGGGGCAAAACACGGCTGGCAAACTTAAATACCTCTCTACCGTTCATGTACAGGTAATTCTCCCCTTTGTCAATCACGTCATAACTCATCGGGTTGGCCGACCCTCCGCCTTTTAGTGTCAAGTGGTGGCCCTGGTCGCCGTTAGAGCCGAGGTCAAAAGAAAACACCCCCCGTGGCGCAAGGCTGGGGGTAATCACTACGGCCCCGGCCCCATCGCCAAAAAGGACACATGTGTCACGGTCTTCCCAATTTAAAAAACGGCTAATTAGCTCAACGCCGATCAGCAGGATTCGTTTAAATGCGCCGGTGGCGATGAATTGGTGGGCTGTGACCAGGCCATAAACAAAGCCGGTGCAGCCTGTGGCGATGATAAAGGCGGGGCAGGTAGCGCCCAGCATCGCTTGCACCGTACTGGACACAGCCGGCACAAAATAGTCGGGAGAAGAGGTCGAAACAATTATTAAGTCCAGGTCGGTAGGGGCCAGATTGGCAACGTCGAGGGCCTGACGTGCGGCGGCCACAGCCATTGTGGCTGTTGTTTCGTCTTCGCCGGCTATGCGTCGCTCTGCAATGCCGCTGCGTTGCATAATCCACTCGTGGCTGGTATCGACCATTTTTTCCAGATCATAGTTAGTTAAGATTTTCTCCGGCACGTACTTTCCCCAACCGCTAATTTGGCTATATAGTTGTGTCATAATTGTCGACTCCTTTTATGAGATGTAAAGTTAACCCTGAACGCCCCCTTGAACCATTTCTCTCCGCCGTCTGATGGCAATTAATACTGTGGCAAGCGACAAGATGAACGTTGTTGTGATAAACAGAATAAACAAATCACGCGACGGGTTGGGAGGAGTGTAGCCTTCTGCCTGCCGCAGATGGGCCGTATTTAGTAACTCTCGCTTCAGGTCTCTCTCG
>JAJRVO010000548.1 GCA_024277275.1 Chloroflexota bacterium | reverse complement strand
CAGATTTACATTTGATAATTAACGGCTGGCAAACTCTACTGTCAAAGGTTCGGCAAGAGTTGCCCGATGCCAAAATTCTTCTAACCACTAACTACCCCGATCCTCAACAAGAAACCCAAGCCAAAAAAGAGTATGGCGTTCGCATTTTTTTGCGACAACCATTTACCCGATCCGGGGTAGAACAAGCGTTGCGAGCACTGGAAGGGTCGCAACCTGTTGAAACAGATGTCAAGTTTAAGGAGAGCCTGCCCAAGGTGCGCGTGCCGGTTCGCTATAAAATCACATTTCCCTATGTTGTATTGGCTCTGTTGTTAGCCCTGGCTGCCGCCTACCTGGTCAGCCAAATTGTGGTAGATACCATATAAGAAAGGTTTACCAATCAACTGATTGAAGCCGGAATACTGGCCAATGATTGGATAGTGAACGAAGAAGATCAACTCCTGGAAACTTTACGCCTGGTAGCCAATATCCAGGGAGTACCGGAAGCCGTGGTTGAAAAAGATGCTGAGCGACTACGCGAATTGATTTTGCCGGTAGCCATTAACTATGAAAACGAAGCCGTAGAAATTCTGGATAACCAGGGGACCAGCGTGATCTCCTTACGTCACCTTATTAGCGGCAAAATTGAAGATTACAACATTACTCGCGGCGAAATCATTTTTAGTCAGTGGGATTTTGTTCAGGCTGTTTTGGAACAGCGCGTAGACCACGGACGAGATAAATATGCCGGGCTGGCCCAAGCCCCGTGGGGAGATTATATCTATGTATCCGGGCCAATTCTGGATAATGACGGCAATCGGGTTGGGGTGATCCTGGTCGGAAAATCGTTACGCACTATGGTTCGTCAAATACGACAAGATACGCTGGCCCATATTTCCCTTTATGACCTCAATGGACAACCCATTGCCTCTACCTTTTCTGCGTTTGGAGAAGATTCGCTTCCTTTAAATGAAGAGTTTGTAGCGGGTGTCCTGGAAAATCAAGATGTCTCCAGTTTAACCCGTGCCCAGGACATTGCCAGCATTAATTACACCGAAATTATTGGGCCATGGGAAGTTCGTGAATTCCTGGTCGGTTCATCGCGCAACAATAATGATCTGGGATTAATTGGCACATCTCTGGCCGAAACATTTCTGGCCCGTCCCGGTCAAATTACCAGACTCCAAATTTTTGTATTAACTATCGTCGCCTTCATTTTGGTAATTAGTTTGGGCGTTTACCTGGCCAACCGCATCACATATCCGCTCTTGCAGGTTGTCGACGCCTCGGCTGAAGTGGCGCGGGGTAATTTAGAAGTTCAGGTAGAAGCCGATGGCGATGATGAAGTAGCGGTTTTAGCCCACTCCTTTAACCAGATGATATCCGGCTTGAGAGAAGGCTCTATTTACAGGGACCTGTTTGGCCGCACAGTATCCCCGGAAGTACGCGAACAGCTACGTCAGGGATTTGCCTCCGGCGAGCTGCGGATGGAGGGCCAGGAAACCGTAGCCACGGTTTTAATGAGCGATATTCGCGGTTTTACCACCCTCTCAGAAACGGAATCCCCTGAAACAATTATGAATTGGTTAAACGAGTATTTTAGCGAGTTAGTACCCGTCATCACCTCTTATGGCGGCATAATCAGCAAATTTGAAGGCGACGCCCTGCTGGCCTTCTTTGGCATCTTGCCGCGTCCGGTGCCGGCTCAAGAAAGCGCCTATAGAACTTGTCAGGCGGCGTTGTCTATGTTAGACGCTATTGATCGTCTCAATACTCGCCGTGAAATGCGCGGAGACCCGCCCTTTGCCGCCGGGATAGGAGTCAATACAGGGCCGGTAACAGCCGGCGGTCTTGGCAGCGCCGACCGTATGCACTACACCATCATTGGAGATACGGTTAACGCCACCGTCCGGCTGGAAGGTTTAACTCGCCAGCTTGGCGAGGAAAACAGCGCCGTAATCAGCCAGCACACCCTGTTTGCCCTACGCGACAAGCGGCACGAATTTGAACTGGAGTCAATGGGCGCCCATAACGTTAAAGGCAAAGTGGAACAACTGCTGGTTTACCGGCTGCATCCGGCCAAAGAAACCGTATAGGGAGACAATCGGTGAGTACGCAACCCACCGAGCAAGATTACAAAAAAAACCGAAACCGGTGGGTACTTTTATTTATTTTGCTCCCAATTCTGGGTTTTGTACTGCTGGGGGCCCTGCTTTTTTTCCAGAGCGTAACCAATTCCCAAACCCCTGAATTCATTCCGGTTGAATTACACTCGGACCTTGAGGCCAATTACCAGATCAGTCCGCGCCCAACCCCGGTCCCCGGCGTTAGGATGGATATAATTTGGGACGCCATTTACGATAGAGAACCGGGAGCCGCCAATCTTGAAGAGCGACAAGCGGAGATGGAGAACAAGCTGCTCACCCCCGTGCCTACCGTAACCCCGTCATTATCGGCCTGCCAGGGTATCCATTTTATCTACGCCAGCCAAGACACCTGGGTCGACTCGGTTAACCCGGACGCTGTTTACGGCACAGACCCCTTGCTTCAACTGGGGCGCCAGGGCGACCACCTTAAAAGCCTGCTGCTCTACTTTCCCGTCAACAAAACATTGTCTCAAAACACGCTAATCCACAGCGCCCGTCTGGAGATGGACGTTGAGAGAATGACCGGCTCCACCACGCCTAATTCCCTCGCTTTTTTTAATCTTAGAACCGCGTTTGGAGAGTTAGACACCAACTGGTCCAATCAGCCCAACCCAAATATACAGTATGAGACCATAGAATTGGCCGCCTCAGATATTAACCTGTGGGATGTCACCGATATCGTCCGCGACTGGCTTTCGGGTCGCCACCCAAACAAAGGGCTTGTGATAGAACCCCAATCAACCGCAGACTTAAACTTTGTTTACTACAGCCGGGAGATCATCAATCAGCCCAACCCAAACCCCAACACAATGTCCATTCCGGTTGGTCCGCGCCTAATTATCAACTGTGGCGGAATACTACCCCAAGCCGTTGCCGTTAATCTTAACACCCCCACCCCCGCCGGCGTTAAGCCGCCCCCACCATCCCAACAACCGCCAGACTCAGAAACCCCGGCAGTATTGCCTTCTGCGCCAATCCCCCCCCCGGCCACACAGGTACCGCCTGTTGCGCCCACCATTGCTAAACCGTTACCAATACCCACCAATCCTGCGCCGCTGCCAACACCCAGCCTCCCGACGCCATTACCCACCCTCACCCGCGCCCCTCCTACCCCAACATTACCGCCAACCCCGCTCCCGTCTACCAATACCCCTGTCCCCCCTCCTGATGACAATGGCGATGACCCTCCTCCGCCACCTCCTCCGCCAACCGATGCCGACCTGGCCCTCACCAAAAACGCCTCATCTAATCTGGTTACGGCCGGCACAACGCTAACTTATACGCTTAACGTTAACAACAATGGGCCAGCCAACGCCACAAACGTAATTATAAACGACACCCTGCCAACGGGTGTCAGTTTAGTTTTTGCCGCCGCCAGTCAAGGGGTCGGATGTAACGGCGTCAACCCTGTTTTATGTAATTTGGGGACAATTGGCGCCGGGGGCAACGCCGCTGTAACAATTATTGTTAGGGTTAGCTCCGCCATCACAAGAGTCCTCGGTCGGCCAGACGCTCAATTACCAAATCGACCCGGTCTCCCCATAATCACCGCAGTCATCACTAACTCAGCTACCGTGTCGGCCAATGAACCCGACCCCATCAGCGGCAACAACAGCGATACCATTACCACCACCGTCAACACCGCCGCCGATCTGACCATCACCAAAAGCGATAATCCCGACCCCGTCACTGCGGGCGAAACCTTGACCTACACCCTGAGCATCGCCAACAACGGGCCATCCCCGGCCCAAAATCTAGTCATCACCGACAACCTGCCAGCCAACGTCGCTATTAATTCAGGTAGCGTACTGACCGGCAACCGGGTGTTGCTGATGCATCTGGATGAGAATCCAGCCACCGATACCAGTGCAATTGCAGATAGTTCCGGCAACAGCAATAACGGCGTCCTGACCACTAATGACGGGGCGGCCAATAAATCAGTCGGCGGCCAGTTTGATCAAGCTATCAGCTTTGACGGCACGGATGATTACATATTAATCCCGCGCCCCATCACCGATGATTTCACCATCTCTTTCTGGTTCAGTTCCACCCAGGTGGTGGGAGGCTCTACCACCCAATGGTGGCAAGGTAGAGGTTTGGTTGATGGCGAAGTAGTGGGCAATTTTGATGACTTTGGGGTATCTCTGGGCAGTGGGGGCAGAGTTCACTTTGGGGTCGGCTTTGGTCCGGATGTGACCATTACCAGCCCGGGCGCTACGCCGTTAAATGATGGACAATGGCATCACGTCGCCGCAACCCGCGATGGAACTACCGGCGCCATGATTCTTTACGTAGATGGGGTTCAAGCAAGCAGCGGCGCCGGCTCTACCAATAGTCGAACTGCGTCACCCAACCTACGCATTGGCAGTCTTCAATCCGGGGTTGCGGGTCGCTTCTTTAATGGACTTATTGATGAAGTAACTGTTTTTGACCGGACGTTGAGCGCGGGTGAAGTGGTTGCTCTGGCCTCGCCTTACGGCCTCTGTACAGACAGCAACCCGGTGACTTGCCAGGTAAAAACGCTGGCAGCCGGCGATTCTATCACCTTCACCATCAGCGTCAACGTTAACAGCGCCTTTAGCGGCGTGCTAACCAACACCGCCGCAGTCACCAGCGCCACCTTTGACCCGATTCTAATCAACAACACCGCTGTTGAAACCGCCAGTGTGCCGGCGATACTTACAACGCTGTCCATTACCAACGTAACGATAAGCGAGGGCGATAGCGGCTTAAAGAATGCCGTCTTTACCGTAACTCTTTCCGCAATCAGCGCCCAGACCGCCACCGTCTATTACGCCACCAGTGATAATACCGCCCTGGCCGGCAGCGACTATTTGACCGCCGGCGGCACGCTGACTTTCTCGCCTGGTATCACGCAGCAAATGCTTACTGTCCCGGTTATAAATGATTTAACTGTTGAAGGCAACGAGAGCTTCTTTGTAAACCTGAGTACCCCCGGCAACGCTACTATCGCCGATGGCCAAGGGGTGGGAACTATCATTGATGATGACAGTATGGAAACATTATGCGCTACTCCGGTCACTACCCTGACGGCTATAGCCGACACTTACATAGAAGATGGCGGGGGGGCCGCACCGACTACCAATCACGGTACAGAGGGCAATCTAAGAACTCGTCCTCGGGTAGGTGGAAACCAGCAAAAAACGCTCATCCAGTTCGACTTAAGCGCTATTCCCCCCAACAGCGCCATCTTATGCGCCACGCTCCTGGTATATCAGGAAGCGTCAGCCAACACCGGGCAGAGAATTAACGTTCATCGCGTTACCGCCGCCTGGGTTGAAGGCAACGGACCTGTCACTGATACAACGGGAGCTACCTGGAATCAATCGGATAAATTTGTGGCATCCAACTGGGGCACAGCAGGCGGCGACTTTGCCCCGACCATTGAAGCCAGCTTTGTGCCCAGCGCCACCAATCACGTGGTTAATGTCACCTCGCTTGCTCAATTCTGGACAGACAATTCCAGCGCTAATTACGGTCTCTTATTTGCCCCTCAAGACATTGGTTCTAACAACAGTATCAGTTTTGCCAGCCGTGAAAGTGCGGCAAATCCCCAACCCAGACTGGCCATAGAGTACATCCCCGGCCTGGTCATTACCGATGTAACGGTAACTGAGGGCAATACCGGCACAACCACCGCCATCTTCAGCGTGACGCTTTCCGCCGCCTCGGCCCAAACCATAACTGTAAACTACGCCACCGCCAATAACACCGCCACCACCGCCAACAACGATTATATCACGGCTACCGGCACGCTAACCTTCCCGCCGGCCAGCACGGTGCAGACCTTCACAGTTACCATCAACGGCGACCTCAACCACGAAGCCGACGAGACCTTCCTGGTCAACCTAAGCAACCCTGCCAATGCCGGTATTATTGATGGACAAGGAGTCGGCGCCATCCTTAATGATGAGGTTGGCGGTATGGCTCTACCCGACGGCAATAAGCAAATCCATCTACCTGTTATTTTGAAATCAACACCAAAAAATTAGACCTTTTGGCCCATTAGAGTTGCCTTCCTTACGGCGGCACACTACAATACCATGACGTCTGCCATAAACTCGGCGGCAAGGCCATTGCCAATAACTTTGCCTGATTTGCAAAAATAAAGAACAAGGCTCGACTCTGCGGCTAATTTGGTTAAAAATATGGAAGAACATATGCGCCACAATACAATCGCTGCAAACAAGATGGAGCCACAACTAAAGGACCTTCATCCGTCCGACCGACCATCGCCGGAAACGCAGATTACGCAACTGTGGATGTTGCTCGACGTGAGTCGCGTTCTCAACTCTACCCTGGATTTAGACACGCTGCTGCGGATTATTGTTGAGGTAGCCACCGTCGTCACCGAGTCGGAAGCGGCCTCTATTTTGTTGTTAGACCAAAAAACCGGCGAGTTACACTTTGAGGCGGCTACCGGAACCAAACGGTCTGAAGTTCAATCAATTGTGGTCCCCATAGAAGGCAGTATTGCCGGCTGGATTGTCAGCAACAGTAAACCGCTGCTGGTAAACAACGCTCAACAAGACCCGCGCCACTACACCCAGGCCGATGACGCCACCGAGTTTGAAACGCGCTCGCTGATGGGCGTCCCCTTAAAGTTAAAAGAAAAAACCATCGGGGTGGTGGAGGTAGTTAACAAAATTGGCCCGCGTTTATTTACCAAGCATGACGTGGAGATTTTGGAGACGCTGGCCGCCCAGGCCGCGGTAGCCATTGAAAACGCCCGCTTATACACAGATTTGCAGGATCAAATGCAGGCCCTGCAACAGGCTCAAGCCCGGCTGGTCCAAAGCGAAAAGCTGGCCGCCGTGGGCGAGTTGGTGGCCGGCGTAGCTCATGAACTCAACAATCCCCTCACTTCAATCATTGGGTTTGTCGAGTTGCTGCAACTAAACGATCTAAACGATTCGGCGCAAAAAGACCTGGATAGGGTAGTTGTGCAAGCCCAACGAGCGGCCGGCATTGTGCGCGGCCTGCTGGATTTTGCTCGACAGCACCCGCCTGAGCGCACGCCGGTTCAAATTCACAATATGCTCAACAAAGCCCTGGACCTGCTGGCCTATGAATTACGCACGCACAACATTGTATATGACACGCATTTTGTATCTGACATGCCGCTCACAATGGCCGATCCTCACCAGTTTCAGCAGGTATTTATCAACTTAATAAATAATGCGCGACAAGCTATGAGCGGCGCTCATAGCGGAGGCCGGTTGACCATTACCACCCAATTGGGGCCTTCGCTGTTTCGCTCCCCGGATAAAAAATCCAACAACCAATCAGCAGAAGCGTCGGTTATTCGGGTTATAATTCAAGACACTGGGCCGGGTATTCCGTCCGACCGCTTATCTCGTATTTTTGATCCGTTTTTTACCACTAAACAACCGGGAGAAGGTACAGGATTAGGTTTATCGGTTTGTCACGGGATTGTCTCCGAGCACGGCGGGCATATTTGGGCTGAAAGTGAATTGGAAAAAGGAAGCGTCTTCTTCATCGAGATACCCATTATTGAGCTAGAAAAATCACGCTGGACTGAGTTGGTAGATTGGACGGGTTTGACGGACACAGATACAGACGCATCTATTTCTGATGATGGCGCAGCCCGTCTCCTGGTGATTGACGACGAGCCAGATTTGCTGGAACTCTTAAGCAGAACTCTGAAACTGGCAGGGTTTGAGGTAGATACCACCGGCGACGGCCACACAGCTTTAACTCGACTCAATGAAACTAATTATGATCTCATTGTGTGCGATGTACGTATGCCCGGCATGAGCGGCCTGGAAATCTTTGAACAAGCTCAACAACAGCGTCCTGATCTGGCCAAAAGCCTGATCTTTATGACCGGCGACACTGTTAGCCCCGCCACTCGCCGTCTTTTAGATGAGACCGGCGCTCCCTATCTGGCAAAACCCTTTAAGCCAGATGAACTCATACAGAAAGTACGCGGGTTGTTAAAGGCCCGGTAGACCAGGGCTGTTCAGTTCTCGCCAATCGCCGGTGATTTTACCGCCAAGGACGCCAAGATTTTTATAAATTCTTTGCGTCCTTGGCGCTCTTGGCGGTTTAAAAATTATGCCACGCCTTAGAGCGTGTTTCTTAAAGACCGCAGAGGTTTTTTACAAGACATTTTTAAGTGAATTTGCCCCGGTTATGAACCTGACTTACAGTTAAAATCGGCTTCAGAAACCTCTGCGGTCTGATTTACACGATTTAAGAAACACCTTCTTAGAACTGAACAGCCCTGGGTAGACAGTAATCAGTGGGCAGTGGGCAGTCTGATTACCAATTACCAATTACCAATTACCAATTACCAATTACCAATTACCAATTACCAATTTTTGTAAACAACGCCATAAACTCATCCGCCGGCCTGGTGTTGGCAATATCCTCTGCCGTGGCCCAGCCCCGGTTGGCGATAGCAACGCCAAAATGCAAATTGTCAAAGTCATCCGCGTGGTGGGCGTCACAATTAATGACTAGCTTGACCCCTAGCTCAATTGCCTGGCGCGCGTGGACGTCGTTCAAATCGAGCCGCTCCGGGGCGGCATTAATCTCTAACATTGTGCCGGTTTTGGCGGCAGCTTGCATGATGGCCTCCATATCAAAATCGCCGGCCTCGCGCCGGGTTAGCAAACGACCACTGGGGTGGCCCAGCAGTTTGACGTGGGGGTTATTGATGGCCGCCAGCGCCCGTCGGGTCAGCGTTTCCCGGTCTTGCCGCAGCCCGGTATGAATTGAAGCGACTACAAAATCCAATTCCGCCAGAACCTCGTCGGCAAAGTCCAGCGAACCATCGGCCTTAATCTCCATCTCTGTCCCCTGCCACAACCGAATACCGGGCGTTTTGGCCTGTGCCTCCTCAATCTCGCGTCGCTGCCGGCGCAAGCGTTCCGGCGTAAGGCCGTTGGCAATGCCCAAACTTTGAGAGTGGTCGGCAATAGCCAAATATTGATAGCCGCAAGCCAAAGCCGCCCGCGCCATCTCTTCGACACTTTGCCTGCCGTCGCTCCAGGTAGTGTGGCAGTGAACCTCGCCTTTGATGTTGCCCACGGTTAAACCGGCAGGTAACTCATTTTTTAGCGCAGCTTCAAATTCGCCACGGGCCTCGCGTAAATAAGGGGGGATGTAACTGAAGCCCAAGAATTGGTACAGGTCGACTTCGTTGTCAAAGAGAAATTCTTTTCCGTCGCTTTGGCGAGTCAGGGCATATTCGTCAAGGCTAAACCCCTTTTGCCGGGCCAACGCTTCTAACTGCCTGTTGTGCGGCTTGTTGCCGGTAACACATTGCAGCGTAGTACCCCACCGCGATGGCGCAACGCAAAATAACTCGGCCTCCAAACCGCTGTTGAAACGGACTGCGCATTCGGCCGGCTTAACCTTGATTACCTCCGCCACACCGGGCAGCGATTGAAAAGCGGCCATAACCGTCCCCGGTTCCTCCGTCGCCGCCACAAAATCCAAATCGCCGATGGTCTCGCGCATCCGGCGCAAGCTACCGGCCAGCGAAACTTGTACCGTCTCCGGCAATGCTTCAAGAGCGGCCATTATTTGCATAGCCGGCGGCCAGGCAATGCCCAAATGCATCCGACCCGGCTCGCGTCGTTCTAAAGCCTCAATACCGGCCAGGACGCGAGCCTCGCTTTTGGCCCCCATACGGGGCAGGCTTTGCAAGCGACCCTGCTGAGCGGCAGCCTTAACCTCGGCGATGGTCGTCAGGTCCAACTCCTGCCACATCGTTCTGACCAGCTTGGGGCCAACATCCGGGATGGTCAGCACCTTGACCAGGCTCTGCGGGACTTCGGCGGTCAGTCGCTCCCAAAAGCCGAGCTTGCCCGTTGTGAACAGTTCATCAACCTTGTCCGCAATGGCTTTGCCGATACCCTCAACGGTTTTAAGGTCCGCGCCCGATTGCCACAGATCAAATAAATCCTGGTCCAGGTGGGCTATACTATCCGCCGCCTTACGGTAAGCCAAAGTCTTAAAACGATTTTCGCCCTTGATTTCCAGCAAATCGCCGATGTTGTTTAAAAGGATAGCGATATCTCGGTTGGTTAGTTGGGGCATAGGTTAGTCTCTCAAGGTATTGCTTTGTCTATTCTTGCGCTTATCTTTGGCAGAGCCATAATTATCAACTATAATCAAATTAGCGTCTTAGGCATTTACATCGACAAAAAATTGTCGATCTTTCTTTGCAACCAATTTTGGGTGTTGGTCTTCGTTTCGGCCATTGACTCCAATCTGCTCCCGCTGGATTGACAAATCCAGCGATTATGGGCCTGGATTTGTCAATCCAGACCAAGCAATGGCCCAAAGGAAGGTCAAGCCCAATTTTGCCGGGACCAATTTGCGATTTACGATTGGTTTTACTTGAGTCGCCTTAATCGTAAATCCAAAATCCAAAATCGATTTAGTATCCTTATGCAGATCACGTTTCAATTCAATTTAGGAAGGCAACAATGGATACAATAACACTACCAACAACCACAGCTTATGAACACGTGCAACTAAATGCCGATGATGCGCCTATTATCACCGGCACTACGATGAAAGTTGTTGAGTTGGTGATGGCTCAAATGGCCTATGGCTGGAGTCCGGAAGAATTGCACTTTCAACATCCTTACCTGACTCTGGGGCAAATTCACTCTGCGCTGGCCTACTACTGGGACCACAAAGAGGCGCTTGACGCAGATATTGAGCGACGCTTACAACAGGCCAAACAATTTCGCCAGGAAGCGGAAGAATCTCCTCTGGCGGCCAAACTACGGGCTAAAGGGCTACTAATGTGAGTGTAGCTCTATATATGGATGAACATGTACACCGTGCAATTACTACCGGATTGCGCCTGCGCGGTGTAGATGTTTTGACAGCCCAGGAAGATAATCGGCGTAATACTCCTGATCTCATTTTGCTTGACCGGGCCACTGAACTCCAACGAGTTTTGTTTTCGCAAGATGATGACCTTCTGGTTGAAGCCAAACGTCGTCAGATTGAGAACATTCCATTTGCCGGTGTTATTTATGCCCACCAACTGCAAGTTACTATTGGCGCTTGTGTTCGCGACCTGGAGTTGATTGCCAAAGTCGCCGGCCCGGAGGATTTAGCCAATCGGGTTGAGTATTTGCCCCTGTAATCCTTGTCAACCGGAATTGCCCTCTGCCCGCGCTAAATCGTTGCGAATAGATGCGGCCACGTCCTTTACCCCGATAGTTTCAAAAATTTGTAAGGCTTCGCGGTAAAAATCAACGGCCTTGCCCGGTTCCTCTTTTTCTTCAGCCACTGCACCTAACCGCCACAAAGCCAGCCCCATATTCAATCGTATTCCCGTTTCATCATAAACTTGCAACGCCGCCTGAAAATATTGCTCTGCCAGAGACCACTCTTTTTCACCCCTGGCTATATCCCCTAAGCCATAGTTGCAGTTCGCTTCGCCCACTTTGTCCCCGATGCCCCGGTAGATGGGCAACGCTTCTTCATACCGCTCCCGCGCCGCCGGGTACTCATCTAGCATCGAGTGGACATCCCCCAACTCTTGGATGTAGTTCGCTTCGCCCACTTTGTCCCCGATGCCCCGGTAAATGGGCAGGGCTTCCTCGTAGCGGGCGCGTGCCTCTGGCAACTCCGACAGGCGGACGTGGACATCCCCCAACGCTTTGATGCAGTTCGCTTCAAGTTGTTGGTCGCCGCCAACCGAATCCAGCGCTTCACGAAACGCGGCGATAGCCTCTTGATTCCGGTAAAATTGGCTCTCTGCCTGCCCATACCAAAAGTAGGCCCACCCCTTGCTTCGCCCCCGGCTCCGGTTTGCCTCGGCGTGTTCTAACCCGGCTTGAGCCAGGGCAAAGACCAGGACGTCCTGAAAAGTATTGTTCCATTCCGCCCCCAGGTTCCACAGCGCATCGGCCCCCCGGTCGGGGTCGCTTATCAACAGGTGGTAGGCTTGCTCAATCTGCCACTCTGCCCCCCCCCCCCGTCAAAGCAGGCCGCGGCCCGCGCAGACAGGGTTATGTATTCCTTTCGTCGCTCCCGCCACAAATGGTCCAGCATAGCGGCGCGGGTGGCGGGGTGGATGTTATGCCCCTGCCGGGCCTCAAAAGGCTCCACAAAGGGCAGGTCTTGCAGTCCGGCATAGAGCGTTTGGGCCTCGGCCATAGGGCAGTCCAGCAGGGCGACCAGGATACCGGCGTTAAACCAATGGGGGATGGCCGCAGCCCAGGCGGCGGCCTGCAAACTAGTAGAGAGGGTGTTTAGCAAAGCCTCCGTTGCCAGCCAGCTTCGTTCCTCGTCGCTTTGGGCCGCTTGCAGGCGGGTTAGCAAATCGTTGTTCATGGCGACCCTCCCTGCCCGGCCACGGCAACCAAAGCCTGAACAACTTCATTGGGACGGCCTTTGTACAAGATACAACACGTTCTGACCGCCTCGCTATGCAGGGCTAACCCTATGGCCTGACAGTAGTTTTGCCAGTGGCCGGGGTCTTCAATGGGCGTCAGGCGGTGAGAAACGCAGCAATCGTCCCACTCAATGCTCTCGTCGGGGATTTGTCGCCCGGCCACAATTACCGTCAGGTGGGGAGTGCGGCGGGCGTAAGCCAAAAAAGAGCTTTGCAGCCAGCCCTGCGCCTCCGGGGGGGCTTGCTCAAAGGTGTCAAAGACAAGCAACAAGGCGCGTTTTAAGGCTCGCAAATCGTCAAAAAAGGCCCGGGTTAAGGCCGCCCGGCGGGCCGCCCGGTCCCCTTCGTCGGGCGAGTGCAGGGCCACCTCAATTTCAGCGTAACCGATAATTTTGTTATCGGCAATGTTAACCTGGCTTAGGCCCTCTACCCGGGCCGTAAAGTTAGAAAAATATTCCCAACCCAGGCAGTCGCACAGGCGGTAAAAAATCTGGTGCAGGCCGGCGCTGCCTCCCTTAAAATCCAGGGGGGCGCAATCAATATTGGCCGGGCGGCGTCGCATAAATTCACGCACCAGGGTGGTTTTGCCCATACCGCTTTCGGCTTCAAGCAGCAAAATTCGCCGGGCATCGCGGCCGGTAATAACCTGTTGAAAGAGGCCAAGTTCATACTCTCTATTAGCCGGTAGGTGTTTGGACATATTACTTTTTTCGCTTTTTAGATTTTTTCTTTTTAGACGGCAAGGCCGGCGGAGGCGGGTCGTCTTTTACCTCGATGCGCTGCTCTTTGCCCAACACAGGGTTTTGGGCCACGCGGGTATCGCCGCGCAGTACCCGGATAACGTTTTTTATCCCAATCAACCAGTTGCCGGAGATGTCCACCGAGGGCGTCTTTCCTGTCGGGGACAGAGCCGGCGCAGGTGGGGCGGCCGCCTCTTCAGGCGCAGCCGCCTCAATTTCAGCCTCAACCGCCTGT
>JAJRVO010000547.1 GCA_024277275.1 Chloroflexota bacterium | reverse complement strand
GGTTATCGCGCCTTTGTAGATACTGTAATTGCCTACAAAAAACGAGGGTTAAAAATTTTGGGCAGCCTGGCCTACCTAAAACTGGCGCGTAATTTTCAACCCTATCATTGTTATCCCACCCTGGTGCCTCGTGTGTTGCCCAACGGCGATTTGGTCTATCCGTGTCGCCCCATTGAGCGCGGAGACACCTCCCACGGCGGACGACCCTGCAACTTAACCCGCGTCGCCTCCTGGCAACAAGCCATCACCATCGCCGAGTCTGAATTTGGCGCGCCGCCAATCTCCTGCGATAGTTGCTTTCAACAATGTTACGCCGAGTCGTCGCTGATGCAGGCTCGGCCTTTGTCGCTGTTATGGGAAATGTTGGTTTTCAGGGCGTCGCGCAGAGCAAAAATACACACCTTTGCACCGGGGTGACGATTTTAGATTTTAGATTTTAGATTTTGGATTTATGAAAGGAACAAGATGAAACCCATTCCCGAACATGGTATGTGCTTTATTTGCGGCAGTCAAAACCCGCATAATTTGGATGTAACCTGGTGGGAGCGTGATGACGGGACCGTAGTAACCGACGTCACCCTAACCGAGGCCCAACAAGGGCCGCCCGGCTATGCTCACGGCGGGGTCTCGGCGGCATTGCTGGATGAAGTGATGGGAGTAGCCGTCTGGCGGGCCGGGCATCAGGTAGCCGCCGTCAATCTGGAAGTGGAATATCGGCGACCTGTGCCGTTGAGCCAACCCATTCACATCGAGGGTGTGGTGGTCGGGCAAATGGGACGCGCAATCCGCGCCCGGAGCGAGCTTCACCTGGCTGATGGAACCGTAGCCGTTATTGGGCGGGGCGTCTATGTGGAGGCCCCTCATCTATTTGACCAATCCTTTTATCAAGATGACGATACCCCGTAATGATACCCTAATAAAACAGCCCATTATTATCGGCGGTGGTATAGCCGGATTGATGGCCGCTCTGCATCTGGCCGAGCGCGGACTAAAACCGCTGCTGCTGGAAGCCGACCCGGAATGGATCGGCGGGCGACTCAAAGGCGGCCCAACCGTAGAGATTGAACACCAGGGTCAAACCTGGTCCTTTCCCGGCGAACATGGCGTGCATGGCGTCTGGTCGCCCTACCGCAACTTTCAGGCGGCGTTGGCCCGGCACGATATTCGCCCGGTCTTTGTGCCGGCCCGCGAAGAGACGTGGATTTTTGGCCGGGGCAAAACGGTGCGCAAAGCGCGGATGGGCAGCGCCATCCGCTACAGCGAAGTTCCCGCCCCTTTCCATTACCTGCGTCTTTTTATCCGCCCTCGTTTCCTTAACATCTTGACCCTGCGGGACGTGGCCTCGATGTTCCGGGTGTTGGGGGGGCTGCTCTCCGCTATGTCCATTGACCCGCTGGCCGAGCAAAAATCGCTGGGGGGGATGTCGCTGGCCGATTTTACCGCAGGTTGGTCGCCCACTCTGCGCAGCTTTTTTGCCGGACTGGCTCGCAGCGCCCTGGCCGCTCACCCGGAGGAGGTTCCCGCCTCCGGCTTTATCGCCTTTCTCAGATTCTACACCCTCCTCCGCCGCGACGCCTGGGATTTCTCTTACCTGCCCGGCCCCGGCGGAACGTGCGTTTCAGAACCATTGGCCGAGGTCGCCGGCCGGTTGGGTGTTGAGATTAGAATGGGAGCAAGGGCGCTTGCGCTAGAGCAGGGGAGCAAGGGGGCAGGGGGGCAGGGGGGCGTCACTTTGTTTACAGGAGCAGGGGAGAAATCAATCCAAAATCGGAAATCGGAAATCGGAAATCGGAAGTGGCAAGTAATCTATGAAACCGGCGGTCAACAACGCACAGTTGAAACCGACCGAATCATTGTAGCCCTGGATGCTCCGGCGGCTGAGAGGTTGCTAACAGAGAGTCCGGCTACGGCTAAAGCGGGGGCGGCCTTGCGCTTTCCAAGCGGAGCGCCAACGGCCATTATTCGTCTCTGGTTCAAGACCAAACCCAAACCTATGGCCGAGGCCGGCATTTACACCGGCGATTTTGTAATGGATAACTTTTTCTGGCTGAACCGGCTTCAGCCGGCCTATATGGAATGGAGTCGTCAAACAGGCGGCAGCGCCATTGAGATGCACGTTTACGGCCCGCCGGAATTTCTGGACCAACCCGACGCCTCGCTGCTGGCCCGAGTCATCACCGACACGTATCGCGCCTTTTCAGAATTACGGGGGCAGCTTTTGCACTCGGTACTGCTACGCAACAAGGCTACCCACACCCTCTTTAGCGTAGGCAAACCGGGCGAACACCTGGGCATCGAAACGCCGTGGCCGGGTCTTTTTGCCTGCGGCGACTGGGTCTATCATCCGGCCCCGGCCCTCTACCTGGAACGCGCTACCACCACCGGCATCGCCGCCGCCAATGCGCTGCTGTCCAGCCTTGATATGGAACCGTGGCCTATCCTGCCCCACCCTGAGCCGGAGTGGCTGGCCGGAAAGATGGAAAAGGGCTTGCGCCGGGTGCGACAGGTGATGTTGAAAAGGAAAAAAAGGGCTAAAAAAAGCGTTGGAACATAAATCCCTTAGCCTCATCAAGGGTGGGTAGAACAGGCGACTGCTTGAGTTTAAAGCCTAACTCCTTAACCAAGGGCTTTAGCAGATTCCGCAACAAGTTGGTCCGCACCTTGATTATCGCGGGTCTAATCCCGGCTTGAGCCAGTAGCTGGACCACGTACCCCGGCGCCTGCCCCCACATCGCTTCCAGGGATGGCTCAGGTTGGAGCATGTCGGTTCCCAAGATAAAACCGTTTTGCGCCTCAACCACCATCAGCACATAAGGAAAATAGGGCCGATCATCCCGATTTTCCTGAACAGGCATAGGGGCTAAGAAAAAATCAATTTCGATAGTCACCTTACGTTTGGATAA
Source organism: Chloroflexota bacterium (assembly GCA_024277275.1). GTDB lineage: Bacteria > Chloroflexota > Anaerolineae > 4572-78 > J111 > JAJRVO01. The sequence goes on along the minus strand of JAJRVO010000547.1, from coordinate 2,247 downwards.
TTGCTTGAGATGCTTTAGCGCCTGGACATTGATTGCCAGGGGGATAGGCTCCGGCTCCGGCGGGGAGACGTGTATCATCTGATCTTCCCAGGTTAACGACCCATTAGACGGTTGCGACACCCGCACCAGGTAACTCTCATCATCATCAAGTGATTCCAGAAGTCCAGGGTCATCCAAGAAACGGTTTGTCACATCAGTCGCTTGCTCCAGCACGCAGGCCAGGAAACGGATTTCGGCAGGTTCCAGGAACCAGGGCGCAAAGCCGGGCCGGTAGCTACGAAACATAGGCCAGGCCTGTCGCCCCCGAAATTTGAGGCCCAGTTGCTTGATGATATCGCGATCCTTTTTGTGCAGTTCGTTGCGATTTTCAAACGAGGCTTGCAGTTGAGGGATTTCAAGCAGCCGTTCAGGGACATCATTAGGGCCGGTGTCTTCCAAATCCCAAAAGCCGTACACCCCCTTGGGGCCAAGATAAACGGCAATAGAGAAATGTTCGCCCAAAGCGCCCATTACGCTGACAAACCCTAGATCGCCGGTTTCGGGGTCTCGAACGCCAAAGACGTCCATCTCGCTCATCCACTCCCAAGGAGCAATTTCTTTAATCTGGATGGTTGCTTCATACAACCTGCGCCACTCATCAAGCGTGGCCTTGTTTTTAGCCATTGTCATCTCCTTTACTTATTTTTAAATCTGGCAATTTGGAACGTGCCGGCACAGCCGAAAATAGGTATTCAGATTATAATCATAATCCAGAAAAGGGTCAATAAACATTAGACAGACGAATTATCAGGAGTAGCTTGTTGATACTTATGACGTGAAGTATTATCTACGGACAACCACTTAAGAAACAACCAATTTTTTGCGTGAATCCTTTGGAATTTTTCAAATCCTAACAGTCTGGTAACTTATGACAGGCAAGGAGGGGGTATGCTATTAACTATTGACATTGGCAATACCAACATCACTTTTGGCGCTTACAAAGGCCGAGAGTTGCAACACCACTGGCGTATCAAAACCGACCACCGCCGTATGGCGGATGAGTATGGCATTATTATGCTGGAACTGATGCGCCATGCCGGGTTAACGTTTGAACAGATACGGGGTGTGGCTATGGCCAGCGTGGTGCCGCCACTGTCTCAAATCTTTATAAAAATGGTAGAGCGCTACATCAAGCAGTCGCCCCTGGTGGTGGAGGCAGGCGTTAAAACGGGGGTGCAAATCAGGTACGACAGCCCCCGCGATGTAGGCGCTGACCGCATTGTCGACGCGGCGGCGGTTTACACATTATACGGCGGCCCGGCCTGTATTGTCGATTTTGGAACCGCCACCACTTTCGACGCTGTGTCAGACAAGGGGGAGTATCTGGGCGGGGCTATTGCTCCCGGTATCGGCATTGCCGCCGAAGCGCTCTTTAGTCAAACCTCAAAACTGCCTCGCGTCGACTTGGTGCGCCCTCCCCGCGCTGTTGGGACTAACACCGTGTATGCCATCCAAAGCGGGTTGATTTTTGGCTACGTGGCCATTGTCGAAGGGATGGTGGCTCGCTTTAGGGCTGAGTTGGGCGAGAACATGCGCGTTATTGGCACCGGCGGGCTGGCCGAAACCATTGCCCAGGAAACCGACGTCATTGAAATTGTCAACCCCTGGCTCACGCTGGAAGGATTGCGCCTCATTTGGGAAATGAATCAGTAATGGAGTAAAATGTGAGCAAATCAAAAATCGAACACTATCGCGATCTAACGGTATGGCAGCGGACAAAAACCTTTGCCGTAGGAATCTACCGGATTACAGACGTGTTTCCAGAATGCGAACAATACGGTTTAACCGGCCAAATCCGAGAAACTGCCCTGTCTATCCAGGCTTGCATTGCTGCCGGACATATCTCGGGATCCAGAAAAGTTGTTAGCCGTCATATGGACGGCGCTCTGGAAGCCGCTGCCAAACTGGATACTCAGCTTGAGATTGCCCTGGAACTGGACTATCTGAGACCAGACGTACACACCGTTTTGATTGCTGAACTTAAAGAAATCATGACAATGTTGCGAGGCTTGTTGAAAGCCGCGCTGGCCCTTAATCAAAATTAACTCCTTACTTGAGAGGATTCGGTAATTCAACGTGGCCGTTAAAAAAGACGAATGACGAACGACGGCGGACGAATAAAACGATAGTACAGGGTTTTTGTCGTTCGTCCGGTTGATTAAAACGCTCGAAACAATTAGCGAATCATCTCCACTTTGGAACAATTGC
>JAJRVO010000546.1 GCA_024277275.1 Chloroflexota bacterium | reverse complement strand
GTCGGTTATGGATCTAAGAAATACTGTAACTGAAATTGTACACCCCAATAATATGGGTAACTATCCTGATAAAGCAGGTAACTTACAGCGAGTATTTTCAGAAACAGCATTTTCCTAATATGATAACCGACTTCCAGTAATTACTAATTACCATTTACTGCGCTCTGAAATGAGACAGTTATTTAATCCCGATTCCTAAGCAGCGAGCCGGAGCTAATGATTCGCTTTGGATCAATTTCCAGGCCATACCGCCCATACCGGTCGGCGGCTGTGGCCGGTAACTTGGCCGCGTCGTTGGTCAGGATGTAATATGGTTTGCCGCTTCGGTTGAGTTTATCCATCAACTGGGCAGCGCCGGCCAATGCTCCCGAAGCGTGGACAAGTACTCCAAAGGCATCCAGGAGAAGTACGGCGTAACGGTCGATGATTTCTTCGATGGTGATTTCTATCAATTTCTGCCTGTCGCTTTCTGTTAGATTATAGGTTACTACTCAGCTGTATCCCGGTTAAAAACCTCAAAGGTTTGTGATGCCAATTTGGGTGTAACTATTGGTCCAAACGGAAAATCTTTTTGTCGCCAAGATGTTTTTGGAAACCTTTGAGGTTTGGAACCTACCACCGCCATATGGGGGGAGGCGGCCTGCATCAGTCAACCGATAATCTGGACCGGTTCAAGTATTATACTGCGTCTGATCCTATTTGTTCCAACATTAGGCAGAAACGCGCAATACATTTTGGAGGTCTCGACATCCGGCTTTGGGATATTGGGAGTCACCATTTTTCTCTTCACTCTTAGCTTTTACCACATTAATAAACGACTGGAGCAAGCTACCAGGTTGGAACCGCAGGACGGCGCTGAGGCTATGTTGAATCACTTAAAATGAACAATTTAAGCGGCTAAAATCTCGGAGGTCTGAACGGTTATGCTTTGAGTTTTTTGTGCCTTTTTCGGGTTGTTTGTGTTTTTCTTTTTTGGCTGTGACTTGTCAGCCAAACAGGCTTATCCAAATTATGGCGTCGCCGGCAAATTATAGGCGCGGCATTTTTTATCAACTACTGTACGGTAAGACAAATTTTGCCAGGTTCGTAGTGACCGCTTTAGCGGTTTTTAGACGGCTAAAGCCGTTACTACGAACAATAGTCAATCTATCAAAACTTGCCTGACAATGTACTACTGTTGAAACCATAATTAATTATGGTTTGCGTAGAGCTGTATCTCTCGGCGCAGGTCCGAAACGCCAACGGGTTTCTGCATATAGCCGTTACATCCTGCGGCCAGACAACGCTCTTTATCGCCCTTAATGGCATTAGCGGTAAGAGCGATAATGGGGATGTCGGATAAGCCAGGGTCTTGTTTAAACCTGGCGGTTGTTTCCAAACCATCCATTCCCGGGATATTAACATCCATCAGGATTAGGTCAGGTTTTCTTTCGGCGGCTATCATCAGGCTATCCAACCCGGTTTCAGCCTCAAGCATTTCGTGTCCCATTGACTCGATAACGCGCCGAACAAATAATTTATTTTCAAAGTTGTCTTCAACATATAAAATTAACATTTTAGATTTTATTCCTCCCGCATTTTTTAGGACAAATAGCAAAAGAAAATCCCTCCTTATTTTTGTATATCTTTAGAACCCATCTGTAAATTCCAAGTCGCCATTTTAACATTTATCCAGGCAAACATCAACCACTTGGCTTGACGGTTAAATCCCCTTCACCAACAACGTCGGCTTGAGCCAAAGGAATGGTAAAGTAAAATTCAGAACCAACTCCTTCTTCACTGGTCGCGCCAAGCTCGCCGCCATGTAACTCTACTAATTGTTTACATATAGCCAAACCCAAGCCCGATCCGCCGTATTTGCGGGTGGTAGAGCTATCGGCCTGGCGGAAGCGATCAAAAACGGCATCAAGTTTGTCGGGCGGAATGCCAATACCGGTGTCTATTACGGAGATATGCAGCTTGTCTGGCGCAAGAGGACTTATTTTAGTTTTTATGGTAATCGTTCCTTTTTCGGTAAATTTAGCGGCATTACTAACCAAATTTAGCAAAACCTGGTGTAATCGTAATTTATCGGCATAGACCGGGGCTGTATGTTTCATTTCTATTGCCATCTCTATAGACTTATCCTTTAACAGAGAGTTGGAAGCGGATTTAACTTCGTCCACTACTTCTGATATATCCAAAGACTCGCGCACCAGTTCCATCTGGCCGGCTTCGATTTTTGACAAGTCAAGAATATCATTAATAAGCGCAAGCAAGTGCTGGCCGCTATTGTGGATAAGCCGAATATCGCCCATAGCCAGATCATTTAACTCGCCATCTATTCCCTGTAATAAAACGTCGGCAAAACCAATAATTGAGTTGAGCGGCGTACGAAGCTCGTGACTCATACTGGTGAGAAACTCTGATTTTAGGCGATCAACTTCTTTTAATTGGAAAATTGTTTTTTCCTGCTCTTTTGAAAGCCGGGCATTCTCTAAAGCCCGGCTCACTTGGGCGGCCACCGCTTCAACCGCGGTTATTTCTTCTTCTGCCCAATCCGGTATTTCTTCTCGTTTAATGCCTAAAACGCCAATCACTTCTCCACGTAGTATCAGGGGGATGGCTAACTCGGTATTTCGTTTATCTCCATTGCCGGTTTGTGTGCGTTTAACCACTTGTTTTGTGACGGCGGCCTGGGTCATTGGAGGCAACCAGGCATCGGAAGCAGGAATAATCTTGGAGCCGGCCCCGCCTATAAAACGGTAGCCGGCGGTTGATACCTCATCGCCAAACTCTGCCCACCCTTCACGTGTCAGGCGACGGTTAAGACGCTCAACCTCTTCCAATGCCACTTGTGTTTCCGCCAGCAAACGGGTGTTGTCAATGGTAACAGCCAGTTGGTCGGCAATGGATTGTATCCGGGCCACATCTGGGGGCTTAAAGCGATCAACCTGCTCACTGTTAATATCTAATACACCCAGCACCTGCCGACCTTTGCGTAACGGCACGGCTAACGCTGACTTGGTCTTGGGCAACAAGTCATATCGCACAAAATTCGGCATTTCATCTACATTGTTGTTAAGGAAATATTCACTGGTTCCGGCTACAGTCCCAATAATCCCTTCTCCCATTTGCACAAAATAACCCTGTTCTTTAAGCTGTTGCCCTGCCTTGCCCGCCCCTTGAACCATAACCAGATCTTTACTTTGCTGATCGACCAGGTAAATATGAACACCGTAGAAATTGAACCCGGTTTGCACCCGATTAACAACGTCATACAATAACTGATTTATATCTGTGATGGTTGTCATTTGGTGGCTGATTGAGGAGGTGATTTCCAGAGCGCGAGTACGCTCTGCCACCTGCTGTTCCAGTTCTGCAGCCTGACTTGTTAGCAAGGTAGCCCGCTCCTGATAGTAGTCAATTCTCGCGCGCAACTCCTCCGGCGATACTCTTAACTCGGTCAGGATATTGCCGTATACTTCCGACAGGCTCAGGGCTTCTTCGCGCGAAAAGAGTCCCGCTTGCCGCACAGCATGATGCGCCGACGCCGCCCCAATTGAACCAGCCAGTGATTTTTCTATCTCGGTATAAAATTCGGCAAACTCGGTTACAGAAACCTGGCTTTTTCCTGCAATCTTTACCGCATTAAGGCACCTTTTAACTATGGCGGCAACCTCGGTCTCGGTAAAGTACCGGCTTAACAAGTCCGCTACTGCCCGTTCTTTGCTTGCCAAATCAATATCGGCTTTTTTAACAACCAGCGACCTTACTGAAGTATCGGCAACCAGGATGTCAACAAAGGCATCGGCTAATCTTTCTTCTTCTTCCTCTGTCGCATAGTATAAAGACCCCAACACATACAGCCCGATATTGAATATCATAGTCCACACTACCGTGTGCGGTATCGACGCCAACCCTACCACGCCAAATAGCTGTTCCGGCCTTAAAAAACTCAGCCCAAACGGTCCTTCTGTCAGCAGGCTTTCCGTTATCCACCCGCTTCTTGCAAATGACGGCAGCAATAACGTGTAAAACCATAAGCCAAAGCCCGCGCTCAACCCTAGCAGCGCTCCCCTTCTGTTGCCTTGTTTCCAGAACAAACCACCCAAAATCGATGGCGCAAATTGTAACACCGCCGCAAATGAGATGATGCCCATATTCACCAGCGTGTACGATTCGCCGGTTACTTGCTCAAAGCCGTAGCCCATTATCAAGATGGCCGCTACCGCCGCCCAGCGCACTCTCAACAAATGCCGCTGCAAAAAGCGCAGCCACGGCGCTAACTCTACCAGCGGCAATATCAAGTGGTTGGTCACCATAGTGGCTGTGGTCATTGAGCTGACTATGATCATCCCCGTTGCCGCCGAGAACCCCCCAATAAATACCGCCAACGCCAACCCCGATTGATTGAACAGCAGCGGCAAACTTAATACAAACGTGTCTGCTCTGCTTGCTAATTGCCCCTGCAACAAGCCTCCGGCAGCTATGGGTATCACAAAGATGTTGATTAAGAACAGGTACAACGGAAACATCCATATTGCTGTTTTCAGGTTTTTCTCGTTTGAGTTCTCTATCACCGCCACATGAAACTGGCGCGGCAAAAACATTATGGCCGACATACTCAACACCAGGTATGTCATCCACATCATATATGATGATACCCCTTGCCCTGCTTTGGTGAACATATCAAAACCAGTCTTTGACAACCGTTCAAAGATGTCGCCATAGCCGTCATACACATAGTAGGTTACAAACAAGCCCACCGCCATAAACGCCGCCAGTTTCACCACGCTCTCTACTGCCAACGCCGTCATCACTCCCTCATGCCTCTCCGTTGGGTCCAGCCGTCTCACCCCTATCACTATGGTAAAGATGGTCATCAACACTACCACTATTGGCCCTACGTTGCCTTGTATCAAACTGCTGCTGTCCGGTATGGTTATCAACGCAAAGGTCGAGGTCACTGCTTTTAGTTGCAATGCTATGTACGGCGTTGTCCCCACTAACGCCAACGCTGTTGCTATGGCCGCCAACCCCTGCGATTTACCGTATCTGGCCGAGATAAAG
>JAJRVO010000545.1 GCA_024277275.1 Chloroflexota bacterium | reverse complement strand
ATGTATTTTAACAACCAGATTTTTGAGCTAGGGCAGCGTCACATCCCCGATACAGAGGCGCTGGAACGTCCCTTTGTAGCTATTCCACTGGCGGAGATTGCGCCAAACTATGCCCATCCGGAAACCGGGCAACCCTTACGCGACATTGCCAGAACCTTCAGCGTCACAAAAGAAGATATGCATCTGCGTCCAGACGTTTCCCGACAACTGGCGCAAGTTGCAATTTAATACTATAGTAGTTTTTCTACACTCCGCACCGAAAGGCAGAACAATTTATGGAGACACCAAATTTAGACTTGGCTTATTTGGAAGAAGAATTTGCCATTAGTCCAAACGGAAACACAAAAGAGGCCAAAAAACGAAGAACGGCTATAGAAAAAGCCGTTCGCCAAATTTTAAAAAACATCGGAGAGAATCCGGAACGCGAAGGGTTACGGCGCACGCCAGAGCGCGTGGCCCGCATGTATGATGAATTAATGGCCGGTCATCACATAGACCCCGTTAAGCTTGTCAATGATGCTTTATTTACTGTAGATTATAGCGAAATGGTCATCGTCAAAGACATTGACTTTGCCAGCCTGTGCGAGCACCATATGCTACCCTTTCTTGGCAAGGCGCATGTGGCCTATGTCCCCAAAGGAAAGGTTGTCGGTCTAAGCAAAATCCCGCGCATTGTAGAGATGTTTGCCCGGCGATTGCAAGTGCAAGAGCGAATGACCCAGCAAATTGCCGATTTTATCAATGAGGTTTTGCAGCCCCACGGCGTAGCGGTTGTGGTAGAAGGTATGCACATGTGCATGATGGTGCGCGGAGTCAAAAAAGCCAACGCCCACATGGTCACCAGCGCAGTTTTGGGCATCTTCAAAAGCGAATCTAAGACCCGTTCTGAGTTTATGGAGCACATTGGTCGCCGCCGGTTTGACGACTAAAAATTATTAAACAAATTCACCGTTCCGGTAAAAAACTTCGAATTTATGCTTCTTGGCCATTATACTTCATTGAGGAAATTTTACCATCCGGTTAAAATCGCTTTAATTTGACGCCCTGCCCGCATTCTGATATTTATTTAAGGTATACATGAACCCTATCACAAACGCGCACACTCACCTTGAGCTAACAGACCTGGCTCATCTCTGCCCCACTAAGCCGATGTCATTTGTTTCTTGGGCAGGTCGATTGGCCTGGAATTTACGCGGACGGTCAAAAACACAGGTTCTGGCCGGCATCCGGCGCGGCATTGCGGAACTTGAGGCTTGCGGCACAACACAGGTAGGTGATATCACCAACACCTGGCTCAGCGTAGAACCGCTAATAGCCAGCAATCTACAGGGGATTGTTTATTTAGAAGTTATCGGCCACCGCAGAAATCAAGCGTTTGAACGGTTGGAGCAAGCCAAAAAGAAAATACGCAAAACCCGTAAACATCCCAACTACGGAGCTATGCAAATTGGCCTGTCCATCCACGCCCCTTACTCCTGCCACCCCGACCTGCTCCGGGCCGGGGCTGAATGGTGCCATGATGAAAATGTGCCGCTGTGTATCCACGCAGCCGAGTCGCCCGCTGAAACCGAGTTTCTGGTCAATGGTAAGCTGCCGGCTGGCCGGCTGGCAACGTTTCTAGCAAAAAAGTTAGGCATATTGCCCGACTCTGCGCCTGGCTTACGCCCCATTCCATACCTGGCTGCTCTGGGAGCGCTTGACGCTCGTCCTCTGCTTGTACATGCCGTTCAGGTAACGGACAAAGACATCGCCCTGATTGCCGATACCGGCTGCGCCGTTGTCCATTGCCCCCGCTCTAACCATCGCCTTGCCTGTGGCCGGATGCCTTTAGAGCGTTATCTGGCCGCCGGCGTCCCCGTCTATTTAGGCACCGACAGCCGGACCAGCAGCCCGGACCTCGACGTGCAGGCCGAGGCGGAATTTGCCCAGCATCTACATACAGGTTTGGTCGACTCACAAAAAGTGACAGAGCTAATCCACCAACCATTGTAAGCGCATCGCCATTCCCCAATCCAGAAAATATGTGCTAAAATGGACATAGGCGATAGGCAATGAACCAACCGACCACCCTTAAAGGCGCCGTTGAGCGCATTACATACAGCAACCCTGAAAACGGCTACACCGTGGCCCGCTTTAAGGCCGATAAATTTTTTGGACTGGTGACTATCGTCGGCACGCTGGCGGATGTTCATCCGGGGGCGCGGCTGAAGGTGGAGGGACGCTGGAAAACCCACGCCAAGTACGGCGAGCAATTTGAGGTTGAACGATACGTTGAGGAGATGCCGGCCACGGTAGAGGGCATAAAACGCTACCTGGGCAGCGGCCTGATTAAGGGCGTGGGGCCGGTAATGGCTAAACGTATCGCCGAGAAGTTTGGCCGTTACACCCTCGATGTTATTGAAACCGACATCCGCCGCCTGGCCGAAGTGGACGGCATCGGACCCAAGCGGGTCAAAATGATTGCCGCAGCCTGGGAGTCGCAAAAGCAGATTAAAGAGATAATGCTCTTTCTGCAAAGTCATCAGGTTAGTACTAATTTGGCCGTAAAAATTTACAAAACCTATGGCGACCAGGCCATCACAATTGTCAAGAATAACCCCTACCGCCTGGCCCGCGACATCTACGGCATCGGCTTTTTAAGCGCCGACAAAATCGCCCGCAGCATCGGCATTGCCGCCGACGCCCCCCAACGCATCGCCGCCGGTATCGAGCACACCCTCAACCAACTGGCCGACCAGGGTCACGTCTTTGCTCCCCGCGATCACCTGACACAAGCCGCCGTCAAAATCCTGGCCGTCGAGCCAGAACAGGTCGAGGCGCAAATTGAGACGTTGCGGCAAGAGGACCGGATTAAAGTTGAGATTATCATCTCTGCCAATGAGCAAGGGAGCGGGGGAGCGGAGGAGCAAGGGAGCGGTTGGCACGAGGCGGCAGGAGAACAAATCCAAAATCAGAAATCTAAAATCCAAAATCAAACTGAGGCCGTTTATCTCAACCCCTTCTACTACGCCTAGGTTGGCGTGGCCCGGCGAATTAAACAACTGCTGGAGTCGAGTCAGAGCCGTGTGGCTGAGTTTGCCGGGGTAAATTGGGATAAAGCCTTTGGCTGGCTGTCCGCAACGCAAAAAGACGGCATCGTCCTGGCCGAGCGGCAGCGTGAGGCTGTTGAGATGGCGCTTACCGGCAAAATCAGCATTTTAACCGGCGGGCCGGGTACGGGAAAAACCACCATCATCAAGACCGTTTTGCGCCTGCTGGCTACCAAAGACAAACAAGTTCTCCTGGCCGCCCCCACAGGTAGAGCGGCAAAACGGCTGGCCGAAAGCTCCGGGCGAGAAGCCAAAACTATTCACCGGCTGCTGGAAGTCAGCCCCAGCGAGGGCTTTAAATTTCAGCGCAATCAGGATAACCCGCTAGAGTGCGATATGCTCATTGTGGATGAGTGCTCAATGGTCGATTTGATTTTGATGAACAACGTCCTCAAAGCCGTTCATCCGGCCACGCACCTGCTGCTGGTGGGCGATGCCGACCAGTTGCCCAGCGTCGGCGCGGGTAATGTGCTGCGCGATATAATTGCCAGCGGGGTAACGCCGGTGACTCAGCTTGACGTGATTTTTCGGCAGGCCGCCGGCAGCGGCATTATCACCAACGCTCACCGGGTCAACCAGGGCAATATGCCGCTTTTCCCAAAACACAAGCAGGATTTCTACTTTTTTGGTAAAGAAGACCCCGCAGAAGCAGCCGATTTGCTCATTGACGTTGTGGCCCGGCGCATCCCCGAAAAATTCGGCATTTCCGTGAATGATATTCAGGTGCTCAGCCCAATGCACCGGGGCGCAGCCGGAGCGCGGGCGCTAAATGAAAAACTGCAAGCTCGACTCAACCCCCTGCGCTACAACCAGCCCGAATATCGAAGCGGGAGCCGCCTGTTTCGAGTGGACGACCGGGTGCTGCAACTTCGCAACAACTACGATAAAGACGTTTTTAATGGCGATGTCGGACGCATCGAACACATCGACCTGGAAGAGGGTGAGATTCGGGTTGAGTTTGAAGGGCGCAGCGTAAGCTACGAGATTGGCGATTTGGACGAATTGACTCTGGCCTACGCCATGAGCGTCCACAAAAGCCAGGGCAGCGAATACCCGGTGGTGGTTCTGCCAATGCTGACCCAACACTACATGCTGCTTCAACGCAACCTGCTTTACACGGCCATTACCCGCGCAAAAAAAATGGCGGTCATTGTCGGAACCCGCAAAGCGATAGCGATGGCCGTTAAAAACAACAAAATTGCAGCTCGCTGGTCGGCGCTAAAGGAGCGATTGCGGGAGCGGTAAATCATCGCTGTTTGAGACGCTCTCAAATTCAGAATTTCACTGGAGTTTGACAGAGCCTTCAGCACGGCAACGAGAATGAAAATAAAGTTTAATGAGTTGGGTGAGTTTAATGAGTTGAGTGAGTAACTCACCTAACTCAACAAACTCAATGAACTCACCAAACTATTTTCACTGGAGAAAAATTGCATAAAATTATTACCAGATATTGGTTTAGGCATCTGCTGGTATTGGCGGCGTTGATTGTATTGGTAAATCTGGGGCTGTGGCAGTTGCGTCGTCTGGAGCAGAGACAGGCGCTCAATGAAATGACATTGGCCGCGTTGAATGAGCCTCCGGTGACCCTGACCGGCCAGGCCATTGAGCCGGAAGCGCTTCACCTGCGGCGGGTATCGGTAACGGGAAAGTTTGATAACGAGGAAAGTATCATCCTCCGCAGCCGAAACTTTAGAGCGTGTTTCTTAAAGACCGCAGAGGTTTTTTGCGAGACATTTTTAAGCGAATTTGCCCCGGTTATGAACCTGACTACAGTTAAAATCGGCTTCAGAAACCTCTGCGGTCTGGTCTACACGATTTAAGAAACACCTT
>JAJRVO010000544.1 GCA_024277275.1 Chloroflexota bacterium | reverse complement strand
TTTCGCATCGGCGGGGCGCGCAAATTCTTTTTAGAGGCCAAAAAGCCCTCGGTCGATATCAAGCACGACACCCACCCGGCCTACCAGTTGCGCCGCTATGCCTGGAGCGCCAAGCTGCCCCTCAGCATCCTGACCGACTTTGAAGAGTTTGCCGTGTACGATGGCCGCATCCGGCCCGTAAAAACCGACCAGGCCGCCGCCGCCCGCATTATGTACCTGACCTACGACCAGTACCTTGACCGCTGGGCCGACCTGGTCGACACCTTTTCCCCCGACGCTATCAGAAAGGGCGCGTTCGACCGCTACGTCGAGTCGAAAAAGAAAAAGCGCGGCACCGCCGAGGTTGACAACGCCTTTTTGCAAGAGATTGAACGCTGGCGCGACTTGCTGGCCCGCAACCTGGCCTTGCGCAACCCCGGCCTCAGCCGGCGAGAACTTAACTTTGCCGTCCAGCGCACCATCGACCGCATCATCTTTTTGCGCATTGCCGAGGACCGGGGCGTGGAACCCTACGGCGCGTTGATGGCCCTGCAAAACGGCCCCCACGCCTACCAACGCCTGCAACAACTTTTCCTCCGCGCCGACGATCGCTACAACTCCGGACTCTTTCACTTTAAAACCGAAACAGGCCGCCCCGACGACCCCGACAGCCTGACCCTCAACCTGACCCTTGACGACAAAACGCTGCAAGACATCTTAAAAAATCTCTACTATCCCGACAGCCCCTACGAGTTCTCGGTGCTGCCCGCCGATATTTTGGGCCAGGTGTACGAGCAGTTTTTGGGCAAGGTCATCCGCCTGACCGCCGGCCACCGGGCCAAAGTGGAGGACAAGCCGGAGGTTAAAAAAGCCGGCGGCGTCTTTTACACCCCCACCTACATTGTCGATTACATTGTGCGGCAAACCGTGGGCAAGCTGCTTGAGGGCAAAACCCCCGGCGCAACCGGCTATGGAGCCGTCAGCCGCCTTAGAATTTTAGACCCCGCCTGCGGCTCCGGCTCTTTTTTGCTGGGGGCCTACCAGTTTTTGCTCGACTGGTATCTACAGCAGTACACCGCCACCCCCCAAACCGCCAAAAAGTGGGCCAAAAAGAAAAATCCTCCCATTTATGAAGTTTCCGGTTCAGAGTTCAAAGTACAGCGTTCAGACCAACTCAAAATCCAAAATAACCAATTACCAATTACTAATTACAAACTCACCACCGCCGAGCGCAAGCGCATCTTGCTCAACAACATCTACGGCGTCGATATCGACCCCCAGGCCGTGGAAGTGACCAATCTCTCCCTGCTGCTGAAGGTGCTGGAAGACGAGGACGAGCAAAGCCTGGCCCAACAGCTATCCCTCTTTCAAACGCGCGTTTTGCCCGATTTGGGCCACAACATCAAGTGCGGCAACTCCCTGATTGGCCCCGACTTTTACGATAGCCACCCCACCCAAATCAGCATGTTCGACGAGGACGAGATGTACCGCATCAACGTCTTCGACTGGCAGGCCGAATTCTCCGGCATCATGCGGGACAGGGGCTTTGATGCGGTGATTGGGAATCCGCCGTATATACAGTCTCGTTCTGGTTTACTGGCAGAGACAGACAAGAGATACTATGAAGCAAACTTTGGCACAGTACAATATCAAATAAACACCTATGGGTTATTTGTTGAAAAGGGGTTAAAACTACTGCGATCCGACGGGTACTTTGGGATGATAATTCCAAATTATTGGCTCTCGACCGACTCTGATATACAGCTACGTAATTTTCTGTTTTTTAACAATGCAGTAATTGAACTTGTGAACGTATACAAGGTTTTTCAAAATGCGACTGTTGATACGTTGCTTCTGATTGTCAAGCGTTCATCTTTAAACACATTTCCGAAGAAATGCTTTATTAAAAGTATAGACCGCTCATTAAAAACGATACTTGAACGATTGGCTGCGGTTCGGGATCAAAATTGGGCCTATCAGGAGATATACGAAATTGTATCTAAAGAACAAAAAATTTCTATTAGCTTCGCAAAAAATCTCGGATTGAAGGCAGATGCATTTTTGGGAGACTACTTTATCTTTAAATTTGGTATGAAACCTTATGAAAAAGGTAAAGGTAATCCTTCCCAAACTCGTGATATGATGAAGAACAAGGTGTATCATTCAAAATCAAAAATTGATGAAAGTTATCAGCCGCTACTTCGTGCTCGGGATGTCAAAAGATATAATTTGGTGTGGAATGGGGATTGGATAAAGTACGGTGAGAATCTCGCAGCTCCTAGAGTGGCAGACATCTTCCAAGGTCCAAGAATTCTTGTCAGGCGTATAGTCTCAACGAAACATCTAGACGGAGTTTATACAGATGAACCATTTGTTTGTAACACCGATGTTATTACTCTAAAGCCTGTTTCGGGTGTCAGTCAAGAGGACATGTTTTTCTTCTCTGGAATACTTCAATCACGGCTGTGTCTTGTATTTTTGAAAAGTCAGAATGTTAATTTAGATAGAGCAGCGTTTCCAAAGATCAATGCAAATACCTTAGAGCGTGTTTCTTAAAGACCGCAGAGGTTTTTTGCGAGACATTTTTAAGCGAATTTGCCCCGGTTATGAACCTGACTTACAGTTAAAACCGGCTTCAGAAACCTCTGCGGTCTGGCCCACACGATTTAAGAAACAC
>JAJRVO010000543.1 GCA_024277275.1 Chloroflexota bacterium | reverse complement strand
TAAATGGTCCTAAATTTGATAGTTCAACGTAGATTCGAGGGGTAGGTTGGGTTGAAGAATGAAATCCAACACAATCAGCCCAAGATTGTCGGGTTTCGTACCTCAACCCGACCTACCCATTACATTTACCCCTCATTCTGCGTTGAGCCAATTTGATTATACCTTTCGGCCAAGATGGCTGTTGATTCTGCCAATCAGCCAGTGGATGTCTACCGGGGGAGTGATATGCTCATTGGCTCCAGCCGACAGGGCGAGGCGCTTCGATTTGGCGTCGGCCCAGGCTGACAGCACAATGATAGGGGGGGCGGCGGTGAGTGGATGCTTCCGCAGCGATCTGATAACCTGGAAACCGTCCATACCTGGCATACGGAGGCCCATCAAAATCAGATCGGGCTGCCAGGTTACGGCCTTTTCTACGCCCTCAAGGCCGTTACAGGCCACGGCTATTTCGTAGTCGCTCCTGAATTCAAAGAGTTGCGAGTATACGCTGCGCAGCGACGCGTAGCCTTCGATGTGCAGAATTTTTGATGTGGTTTTGGCAAGTTGTTCCATACACGTTGGCTTTCTATCAGCGTTTTTTCCAACCGCTCCAATTATACACCAACCTTTAACTTAACGCCTGATTGCTACGGGAGGCTATCCACTTAAGGCAAGACACGATGGTTACGGTTATTCAACCGTAACCCGCCCTACGCCGACTTAAGTCGGCAAAATACCGGTCGCGGTTTTAAAACCGCGACCATCACTGTCGCGGCTTAAGTTGGTAGCCCTACGGGGTAATTGAAATAGCGCCCAAATCTACTGCGTAATCAGGCAAGGGAGCGCCCCCGCTTTCGGCAGGGAGGCGATCTCCGGTGGTAAAATTGTAAAGACCGGTCAGAACCCGGTACTCGCCGGGAGGAATGGCTGACAGGTCCAGCGGATGGGGGTCAAGTATTACCTCTCCGGCGTCCCATAAGCTGGTTGGGTAATCGTTGTTCAGCGGCGGCGCATCGAAACCGGCAACTTTTTCGTCGTTGCGCCAAAGCTGCACAAAAACGGTGTAATCAATTGAGGGACGAGCGCGAGCGTGCCATTTAAGAACGACGACGCAGGCATCGTCCGGGTCCGTGCAATTCTTAAGGTCGTAACCGGCAAGCCGGATATTGTCGGCAAACTCGGCCAGAGGGGGGTCGGGAGAAGGAGACGGCCACGCTGCCGGAATTAGCTTAATTTGGCCGACTGTGGGCGGCGCAGGGTTGCCGTCGGGAGCAATGGCCGGGATGCCCGGTCGCCCCGGCTCGTTGAAGTTGAACAGGCCGGCATTGACCAGCAGGCGAGTGGGAGCCTGACTGCCGCCGTTGGCCGGCACTGGGTAGGTATCGGCCACAATTTGGCCGGGCAAGAGTGTGGTGGTCGGACGCAGGCCCAGGCCGGGATAGGTGTTGAATTGGCCCACGCTTTGGTAATCTCGCCCAATAAGGTGGACAAAAACGCTGTAGTTGGTGGTCATCGGTTTGAGGGCTTGCCAGTAAACCGTCACCGGCACACGCTCGCCGGGCCGGATTTTGTCTGTGCCAATTTCGACGCCGAGCAGTTTCATTTCGTCGTTGTAGGTCAAATTGAGACGAGCTAGATTTGCGGGCAGGTCGGTGTCGACCAAGAGTGGGCGGGGGATGTACTCACGGGCGACAACGGTGTAGGGCAGCCAGAAGGCCAACCCCAGCCACACGGCAGCCAGCAAACCAAACACCGGCAGCCGCAGGCGATCCGGGGTCAGCGCCCACCACCCCCAAACAATGACAATTGCCATTGAGCCGAGCGCGGGTAAGAGTTGTCGCCCTTGAAGACCCCCTTCTGTCGCCACTAAACGAGTCAAGGAGAAGGCGAGGGCGATGGGGAAGACGAGGTGAATGATGAATGATGAATGATGAGTGATGAATGATGCGGGCAACCGGAGGGCGCTTGGCGTAATGCGCGATATCCAATTACCAACCTTCCAACCTTCCAATCTTCCAATCTTCCAAATACCAACGTTTGCAATGATAGCCACTGCCGCCCCCGCCAACCCAACCCGGCTGATGATGCGATAGACGGTGTAGACCCAGTTTGGGGCAACGATGTTGAGCCAGCCGAAGGTGGCCCAGAACGAGACCTCGCCGGTGGAGAGGGTGTAGAGGAAATCGCTTAGGGTGAGGGGTTGCGGGTCGACGTTGAAGTAGATTTTGTAGAGACCTTGCTGGAAGAAGTCGCCATAAAGTTGGTAGTTGCGCCAGTACCACCAGCCCCCAACGGCCAAAAATAGCGCGCCGATAATGATGCCGTCGCGCCAGAGCAAGCGGGCTGCGCCAGGTTGCTTGCGGGTAGCGATGGCGGTTTGCAGCATCGCCACGACCGCGACGAGACCAAAAGAGAGACCGGTCATCTTTGAGAGCGAGATAAGGCCCAACACAACGCCCAGAGCAGCGGCCCGTTTCCAGTGGCGACTGGGACCGTACAGCACGTAGCGCTGGGCCAGCCACAAGCCGATGGCGCAAAAGGCCATATTAGCCGGCTCGTTAGCCACCAAAGCAGTGATGAAGCCAAACATCGGCTGGCAGGCGACGAAGAGGGCAACCAAAGCGGCAAACGATTTTGGATTTTGGATTTTGGATTTTGGATTGCTTAAAGGAAAATCCAAAATCCAAAATCTAAAATCTAAAATCTCGAGGGCGGTAAAGTAGGTGAAGATGAGAGTGATGAGGCCGAAGGTGATTGAGTAGAGGCGCAGCACGTGGACGGTGAGGGAGAGTCCGCGATAGGGAAAGTTTTCGTTGGGGTGGTGGAGGTAGTTGTTTTTGTTGCCGGGGTCAAGGGCGTAGCCTAGTGAGGCGTGGGGATTTTTGGTTCGCTCTGCGTAGCCGTCAAAGGCGGCCAACTCAAAAGGTTGGACCAGGATTGCGCCAACGGCGTAATAGAGCGGCGGCTGCTGCCCGCCCCAAATGCCCTGGCCCGGCAGCATTACCGGCAGGCCGTTGCCTTCGGCAATGTATTTAACGTGGCCGGTGTGGGTCCACTCGTCGGGGCCTTCAAAGATGGGGACGATGAAAAAGTAGGAGAGGGCGAGGAGGAGGTAGATGATAAGGGCGAGGAGGAGGCCGGGGTGGGTGCGGAGTGCGTGCAGGGGAGCAGGGGGGCGGGGGGGCAGGGGTACAGGGGAGCGGGGGAGCACTGTTTCGGGCGAAATTGAAGAGCCTTCGCTTACAGGTACGGGGGTGGATTGTTTCTCTAAAGAATCAGAATCAGGCATTATTTTGCAAACGCCTTTTCTTGCCAAAAGACGTAGCTGCTGCCCAGCAAGGCGACGGCAATGCTCAGATCCAGGACGGCCACGCCGATTAAAAATGGGTAGTTGTGGTGGGCCAGCCGGGATAACGTTGCGCCAAATATTACGGCAATGGTTAAAGCCAAAAAGAAACCGGGCCTGAAAAATTGCCACATTTTTGGCCGAGCCAGGGCAGCGATGCGGGCCAGGTTTTTTTTGCAGCTTCTGTTGAAAAGAAGACTTGCCTTTAAACCGCCAAACAGCGCCCCGCCCGCAACGCCCAGCCAGGGCCAAATCTGTCGAGGTCTTAAGGCGTCCGCTTCAAGCAGCAGGCTGCCCGCCTTGAGCAGCAGCACAACACCCCCGATGTACCAGACCAGGGCGGCTAAAATATTGAGTGTTCGGGTAGGGGTGGTTAACATTTGTTGTGGTTCCTGTGTTTCTGCGTAAGCGTTCAGTCTAGCATCCTGAGTAGGCCAGAGCAAAGTGGAGGCCGTATCGAAGGGTGTGTCAATTGGGCGAACGACGACGGACGAACGACAAAAACTTTGCGCTATCGTTTCGTTCGTCTGCCGGCGTTCGTCATTCGTTCTTTTTGACGGCTACGTTGAATTACCGAATCTTCTCTCCCAATTAAAATCCGAAATGTCCGGGCGACTTCTGCGCCTATTCTACCCAAATGTTGGGTTATCAGCAATCCCTCATTGCTCTATTTTGATCTCTATCGCGCCGTCCCTCTCCGGCAGCGATGACTCCACAATCGGCAGGCGTTCCCCTGAGGCCGGGTGGTAGAGGCCCAGACGGATGCGAGCCGGGTTGGGGATATTGGGCAGCAGGCGGCGGTCGGCGATGGTTTCGCCGGGCGACCACCAACTGGTGGGGTAGGCGTTGCCGGTCGGCGGGGCGTCGGCCTGGGCTATAACGTTGCCTTCGGCGTCGAGCAGGTGGATGAAGACGGTGTAATCGTCGTTTACCGGGGCCAGTGATTGCCAATAAAGAGTAACGATTTTGGATTTTGGATTTTGGATTTTGGATTGGGGGGAGGATGAATCCTCATTTTTCAATTCAGCCTCAGCCTTAGCCTCAAGATCGTAGCCGATGAGGGCGATGGCGTTGGCGAAGTTGACGCTGGCGTGGTGGGACGGTTCGTATTCCGGCCAGGTTTGGGGGACAATTTTGATTTGACCGACGATGGGGGTGACTTGGTTGCCTGCGGTATCTAGCGCGGGAAAACCGGCTCGCGTGTCGGAGTCGAAATCAAAGAGAGTGACGATGGCTTGGGCGACGATGGGTTCGGGAACGTTGGCGGTTAACTTGAGGGGGTAGGCGTCTACAAAAGTGTCGCCGGGGTTGAGGTAGCGGATGGGACGCAGGCCCAGGCCGGGGTAGGTTTCTCGCTGGGCAATAACGCTGCCGTCGGGGGCCAGCAACGTGGCGGCCACGCTGTAGTTTTTGCTCATCGGGGCGATGGCTTGCCATTGGGCCTGGATGGTGATGATATCGCCGGGCGTGGCTGTTGGGGGATGGGTGGATGGGGAAGGGTTGGGCAAACCGGGCTGCACGTCGCCGGAGACTAGTTGCAGGCTGTCGAGAAAGGTGAGGTTTAGTGAATTTGTGAATTGTGAATTTGTGAATTGTGAATTGTGAATGTTGGTAGGTTGGTTTGGTTTGAAAGCCGGATAGATGAGCCAGCCGAGGCTGTAGATGTTGAGGGCCAGTAAAGTGGCGGTCAGCAGGCCGCTGAACCAAATTTCAAGACGGCGAGGGAGCAGCGAGTGCCAGCCTAATGCCAGCAGCAAAGAGATGGCGGTGATGGCCGGGAAAATCAGGCGGGTGTGGGAGACGGAGCCAACTTCCATCACCCAGCGCAGGTAGAGTGTCAGGTTAAGGCCGGCCCAAAAGATTAAAAAGATGATGGCTTCAAAATTGATGGCGCTCAGATTTAGAGGGATGGGTTTGCCTTTGCGGCCCTGAATCAATTTGACCAGTACGGCCAGCCCCAGGCCGGTAACGCCGGTGCGGGTGAACCAGCGCAAAAGTTGGTAGACCCACTCCGGCGGGCGAATTTGGCCCCAGCCCAGGGTGGCCCAATAGGCTCGCTCCGCTTCGGCGCGCAAGTTCCAGATTTCGGCCAGGGCGAGGTGGCCGCGTCCGGCCAGGTTAAGGTGGGTTTCGGTGGCTAACCACTCGCCGTAAAGCTGGTAGTTGCGCGCAAACCACCAGCCGTTTAACGCAGCCGCAACCCCGCCAATAATCAGCAGCCGGCGAATCATCTTTTGCAACGGTCGCTGATGAATCTCGCTTAGAAAGAAAAGTCGCCAAAAGATTATAAAGGCAACCAGGAAGAAAACGGTCAGGCCGCTGAGTTTTGTGAGCAAGGACAGGCCGGATAGGAGGCCGAGGAGCAGGGGCGGGATTTTGGATTTTGGATTTTGGATTTTGGATTGAAACCCATGCCAAAGATTAGAGCTGAAGGAATAGGGTTGAGTAAATTTTAGGGCCAGGAGGACGGTTAGAGAAGCCAGGGCGGCGGAGAGGCTGTCGTTGCTGACGGTGGCGGAGACGCGGATAAATTGGGGGGTAAGGGCGGTAAGGGCGGTGGCGGAGATGGCGAGGGGGAGATTGTTTGGGAAAAGATGCCGGGCAATCAGAAAGGTGCAGAGTACGGTAATCAGCCCAAAAAAGAGGCTCCACCAGCGGCCAATGTGTATAGCCAGTGCAGCGCGGCGATAAGGAAAGGCGTCCATTGGGCCGTGGAGGACTAAATTTTGGTTGTCGTTAATCAGGTCTCTGACCTCGGTGAATCGCCAGTGGGGGTTGCGCTGCAAATGATTGGGCAGGTTGTCGGTGTCAATCCAGAAGGTGGCGGCGGCAACAATGGCGTAGTAGAGCGGGGGCTGCGTGCCTTCTTGATTCCAGAGTTGGCCGGGAATAGCCAGCGGAAGGCCCAGGCCGTCGGCCAGATGTTTAACGTAAGGGTAATGCAGCGTTTCATCTGAGTTCTCAAAGATGGGGGTTAGGGTACTGTAGCCCAGGCCCAAAGAGATAAAGAGGATGGCAAAAATCGATTGCAGTCGGGCGGGGTTAGAAATTAGAAATGGCAAATTAGAAACACCCCAATTTTGATTTTTATTGCCGGTTGATTTGTAGTTGTTACGTTTCACGCCGCTTATTTTAGCTTCTGCGGGGCAATGGGGCAATCTGTGAGGGGAGCGATGCGCAATTAAACTTTGGCGACAACCACTACGGTCATATCGTCGTGTTGTTCGGCCTGGCCCATAAACGCTTGAACGGTGTCGACAATATGCTCTGCAATAACGGCGGCTTCTCGGGTGCCGATGATTTCAAGAATAGTCGCTTCCAGGCGCTCAAAGCCAAAGAGGTCGCCGGTTTCATTTTGGGCTTCAACAATGCCGTCGCTGGTAAAGATGATGGCAGTAAAAGGGTCCAGCAAAAAAACTTCGTCAACATACTTGTATTCTGAGGCAGGCAGCGCCCCGATGGGGCAACCGCTTACCGGCAGTAGGCGACAGCCGTATTCTGTGGCTCCAATTGGGGCAATCATACCGGCGCTGGCAACGGTCATAACGCTGCCTCTTGCCTTCTTTTTGGCTTGTTCGTCAGTGTCTTGGGGATGGGGCAGGGGCATAAAGGTAGCCACCTGCAAAGCGATGTTCATTCTATTTTCGTGTAGCCTGTTGTACAGTTTTTTGTTGAGTTTGTTGAGCAGTTCGCCCGGCATCACATCAGGTCCGGTTTGGGTGTCGATGGCGGTGATACCGGCAGCCATATAAAGCGCGGCGGGAATGCCCTTGCCGCTCACATCGCCAATGGCTACGCCCAGTTGTTCGGGGGCGGTAGAGAAAAAGTAAAAAAAATCCCCGCCTACTTGCCGGGCCGGCACATTCCGACCGGCAATATCCAGCCCGGGTATCTGTGGAATAAATTGGGGCAGCAACGTTTCTTGAATTTCCTGGGCAAAGTCTAACTCGCGTTCAAACTCGCGGACTTCTATCTCGTAGAGGCGGGCGTTTTCCAGGGCAATGGCAACCTGGTTGGCAAAAGTTTGGGCCAATTGTAAATCTTCTTCTTTGTAGGTATTGGCCTCTGTGTGGTCTATGCTGATTAACCCGATTACTTTTTCACGGGCAATCAGTGGGATACCCATCCAGGATTTTATGTGACTGTATTTGTCCTCTTTAAATGAAGGATAAATCTCTGAAATATTGCCGGACACAACGGGCCGGCGGCTATAAATGGCTGTGGAGCCTGGTTCAGTGTCATTAGGTAGTATGGGAAAGGTTAAACCGATGTGTTTTTCCGGGTCGCTAAAACCACGCCCGGCAATAACGCGTCGCCACTTGCCTTCTATCAAATGAATAGCGGCGCTATCGTATTTAATCACCCGCCTCAATTGATCCAGAATATGCTCTAATACCTCGCTCAGGTTAAGGCTAGACCCCACTACAGCCGAGACCTCTCGCAGGGTTTCCGCTTGTTCACGGCGCATATATTCCAGTTCATATAGCTCGACATTTTTCAAGCCGATGCCAAGTTGATCGGCCATTGCCTGGCCCATCGATATCGCCCACTTATTAAAGGCTCGATTATAGCGTGTGTTCTCGGCTATAAGAGCGCCCACAATTTCTCCCCGGATTCTGATGGGGATAATCAAGATGGCAAAGGCTTCTTCATCTCCCCAGCCCCCTGTTGGAGGAATATTGGATTTGACGGCAGAGAAGCGGGGAGTGGCTTGCCACTCAGCCTTTGGGTCTTCGACGATGACCGGCTGTCGGGTTCTCATCAGTTGTTCATAGATTGGGTTATTTTGCAGAGGAATTTGCCGGCCTTCTAAAGCGCTATAGGTTGATTTGTTGTTGCTGCCATTGCTTCTGTGGGTTGAAGCGGTCGGATGCTCGTCTTGAATATGGGCCTTAACAACGCCAGATTTTAGAGAGAAATCAAAGATGACAACGCTTCCCTGTCTTAAATTGAGAGCTTGTAGATACTCTTGTAGGACCGTGCTGATGATTGCCTGCGGGTCTTGCAGTGTGGTTAAGGCGCTTGCTACCCTATAAAGGGCTGTTGTTTCTTCCAGGGTTCGTTGGGTTTGGGTCAAATAGTGGGCATTTTGCAGGGCTACCGCTATCTGGCTGGACAAGGTCTGGCTTATGCGCACTTCGTCGGCGGTAAAATTGCGCTCTTGTTGGGTCTCCCACAGTTCTATCCAGCCAATTGTTTCGCCTTTGGTCACCAGAGGTACCAACAGCTTTGAGAGACAACCATAGGTTTTCATCTCTTTGCGTTCAGTTTGATCCAGTGAAAGGTTATTGAGGTGGAAAAATGCGGGTCGTTGCCGGTTGAGCATTGTCAGTAGATTATGGCGTGTTGTCAGGTCAATAATTAAATCTAAAGCGGGTGTTTTTTGTTGGCGATTGTTTTTTTCGCTTTGAAATTCCGCTTCGACAAAGCCCTTGTTTTGCTCTTTGCTCCAGGCAGCAATAAATCCCCTGGTTACATCTATAGCTTGCACCGCTTTTTTGGTTAAGGCATTTAACACTTCCTGGCTATCCCAATTGGTTGAAATAGCAGCGCTGGCTTCGTATAAGGTGACTAATTCATTTAAGTTTCGTGCCGTTTCTTCAAAAAGCCGGGCGTTATTAATAGCCGAAGACGCTTGCTGCGTTAAACTCTCAAAAAAGTGCAAATCATCTCTGCTAAATGACTTTATGCGCCTGCTGACGGTCATTAACCCCATTGTTCCCCCTACCGCAGTGAGCGGGGCGCACAACAAATGCTCGTCTTTGGAATAAGGTATTTCGCTTTTGGGGTCGATAGTATTGATGAGGGCGGCTTTGCCGGTAGCCGCAATTTGACCAATCACCCCTTGTCCCATAGTCAGCGAGATTGCTTGAGTTTGTTGCGACAAAGGCCCGCCGGTTAAAACGGGACGCAGGGTTCTGTTATCCTTTTCTAAAAAGTAAATCTGACAGTTGTCGCCGTAGAGTAAAAACCTGGTTTGTTCAATAACTTTTTCCAGGGTTGAATTTAACTCTAGTTGGCCCGATATTTGGCGATTGGCTTCTACCAGAACTTGTAACTCTTGGCTGTGGCGTCTATTTTTGCGGTCTAGCTGTTTTAAATCAGGGAGTTCTGCGGTGGATCGCCTGGATTTATTTGACCAACCGTTATGCAGGCCGGCCAGGCGTCGCCCTAAAGTTAACAACCCGGCTTGAGAGAGAACGCTATAATCGGTTGCTCCCAATGATAGCGCTTTTAGCGCCATTTTCTCGCCGGCGGGGTTGTTGGTTGGTTGGGGCAAAATGAGTATTATGGGTACGTTGGGATAGGCCGCACCCAATGGGGGCAACTGCTTGGGGAGGTTGTCTGACACGCGGGAAATGTTGAGCAAAATAACCTGCGGCGTCCCCGGTTCGGCAATAGCTTCGCTAATGTCCCTGGCAATAGATATCGTATAGATAGCCAGATGTTCGCTAATCATCGGGACAATCCGGGCGGTAACAGAAATTTTATTTTCAATAAGGAGAATAGAAAATCTACTCATCGCATACAATTTTAAGACAACCTATACCTACTATAATACCACAAAAAGCGTCTTTATGATGAGGTTTTTTGTGAAATTTTATAGGATATTTTACTCAGTAAACCGCTATGGTCGATGGAAAAAACTTTTCTGGGTAGCCACAATCCGTGTTTTAAATTATTCTACCATTCAAGTATTACATTCCACATTACAAAAGTCAATCCGGCTTAAAGAATCTCGTTTCTCTCCGCGTCAATTTTGGCTTTTCATAAGTCTGATAGTCTCCTGCTTGAGTGTTGAGGGCTGATTGATTGTTATTCTGAATCGCCAAGACGCCAAGTTCGCCAAGAAAAAAGAACTTGGCGTTCTTTGCGTTCTTGGCGGTTAATTTTTCTTGTTTGCAGTTACCAACCCTTACGGGGAGACCACCATGAGTTTATCTTGCTGCAAACTGTCACAAAATGACAATGCCACTACATATTGTGGATTATATCCAATCCCGTATACTACATCTTGTATCCAATTAGAAAAATCTGATACTATTGTTTTACATGTAACCGGCTCAATGCTATAATTTTGAGATGACTGGCTCAAAAATCCCGCGTCGCGTTTTTTTGAAAAGCTTGGGTGTGTTGATTATTGTAGGCGGATGTTCGCCCGATGTGGCAACCGTCATCAGCAAGCCTACCGCTACGCCTCTGCCTACGCCCGCTCCCACACCTACTCCCCTGCCCAAAGCCGATGCTGTAGCCCAGGCATATTTAACCGCCTGGAGCAATGGCGATTACAACGCCATGTATCATCTCCTAACCCCCGACTCGCAAGCTCGCCTGAGTCGAGAACAATTTGAAAATCACTACAACCTTGCCCTGACTACGGCAACCGTCAATCAGGTTCAAACCCAACTCCAATCTCTGTTGCACAATCATGATCAGGCTGCCGCAACCTTTGTCTCAACCTGGCAAACCTCTTTGTTTGGATCTATCGAGGCCGATAATCAAATGCAGCTCAGATTTGTCGACGGGCGTTGGGGCGTTGAATGGCAGCCAACCCTGGTCTTGCCTCAACTGGGCGATGGCGTGATGCTTTCATTTTTAAGCGAACAACCCGTCCGTGGCAATATTTACGACAAAAACTATCACGCCCTGGCTACCCAGGGCCAAATGGTCACTGTTGGGGTTATACCCTTATATATGGACGATCAGAAAATTGTGGTTGATAGCGTGTCCCGTATAACCGGCGTCAGCGCCGAGGAGATTCTGGAGAAAATTGCAACCGCCCGCCCCGACTGGTTTGTGCCTATTGGCGACATTAGCTTTGAGACAAGTCTGGAGTACGATAATTTCTTAAACAACCTTAATGGGGTTGATCGTCGGGCCAGAAGCGCGCGCGCCTACAATGACGGCGATACTGCCGCCCATATCATCGGTTATATGGGCAGCATTCCCGCCGAACATAGGGAGCGGTACCTGGCTGAAGGATATCAAGGAGACGAACTGGTTGGCCTGACCGGGATAGAAGCCTGGACCGAACCTCAACTAGCCGGTCGGCGAGGCGGGCGTTTGGTGGCTCTGGCCTCAAAGCCCGCCAAGCAGGTGGTAGCGGAGATGGCAACGGTTACCACCCAGGCCGGGAGCAGCGTCTATCTAACCTTTGATACCCTGTTTCAGGCCAATGTTGAGCGTCTGCTGGGCAAACGTCGAGGGGCTGTTGTAGTGATGAACCCCGACAACGGCGCAATTTATGCTTTGGTTAGCTATCCTCGCTTTGAACCGGCTGTATTTACCACCGGATTTGATGCCGATGCCTGGGCCAAGTTGTATACAAATGAAGACCGTCCCCTGGTCAACAGGGCCACGCAGGGCGTTTATCCTCCCGGCTCAGTCTTTAAAATTGTTAGTTTAACCGCCGGATTAGAGGTGTTGGGGCTTGCGCCGGAAACCACTTATGTCTGTACCGGCAAATGGCAAGGGTTGGGCGAAGAGTTTGAAAAAACGTGCTGGCTAGAAACGGGTCACGGTAAAATAAATCTAATTGATGGATTGATCCAAAGTTGCAATACTGTTTTTTACGAGGTGGGACTGGCTTTGCACAGGCACGACCCGCAAGCCCTGCCCAATTGGGCGCGCGCTTTTGGTTTGGGACTCCCGACCGGCATTTTTGGCCTGGGAGAAAGTGCGGGCGTTATCCCGGACCAGGCCTGGATGCAGGCCAACTTTAACCAACCCCTCTTTGATGGCGACGCGGTTAACTCTGCCATTGGTCAGGGCTTTGTGTTGACCACGCCTCTGCAAATAGCCGGGATGCTGGCGGCTATTGGCAATGGCGGTCAATTAATGCGCCCCCGGATTGTTGACCGCATTTTAAGCGTCGATGGAACCGAGCAACTTCTGGAGCCGGAAGTTGCCGGAACTCTGGCTATTTCGCCTGAAAATCTGACGCTTATTAAGGATGGTTTAGAAGCCATAACCAGCGATGCGCGAGGCACAGCCCGAAAAGCTTTTGAGGGATTTGCTTACACCGTTGCCGGAAAGACCGGCACCGCCGAGTCGGGTCAAGAAGAAGCGCACGCCTGGTTTGCCGGGTACGCTCCGGCAGATACGCCCCGCGTGGTTATTGCGGTTGTGCTTGAACATGCCGGAGAAGGCTCAAAAGTAGCCGCTCCACTATTCAGGCAGGTGGCCGAAGCCTTTTTTGAGTGGGAAGCCGGCCAAACTTAAAACCTCGCCAGAAAAAATTACGCCCCGCCCAACCAAAAATCCGCTCTACTTTAACAATGTTTACAGGTCAATAGAAACATAGGGCGAGTGTCCCACCTGCAATAATTATGCAGTCAAATTAGGGATACTGTCTTTAATAATCATATTAGACCAGGATTTTATCCCACTTTTATCGACTGACCCTCTTTTTGTGGAGCGATAGCGCGGAGAGTAGTTTAACCGTACACATTGACATAGTTTTTTT
>JAJRVO010000043.1 GCA_024277275.1 Chloroflexota bacterium | reverse complement strand
GGCTTGCCACGATTGTTCGGAAGGCGGGGTGGGCGTTGCTCTGGCCGAAATGTGCATTGCCGGGCGACTGGGAGCCGGCATCGACCTGACCCTGCTCCCCGGAGCCGCCGGCATCTCCGCCGATGATCAACTTCTTTTCTCGGAATCGTTGAGTCGCTTCATCATCGAGGCGCGCCCGGAAGACGCTCAAGCCCTGGAGAACATTTTGCAAGATGTCCCCTATGCCTGCATCGGTCGGGTTTCTTCCACCCCGGAGTTGCGCATCCAAACCCAAAACAACCCCAACTGGCTCCGTGTCGACGTAACTGACCTTGAAACCGCCTGGCGCGGCAAGGTTGAGCAGGGGAGCAGGGGGGCAAGGGAGCAGGGGAGCGGGGGAGCAAAATCTCTGATCTCAAATCTCAAATCCCCAATCTCCCAATCCAAAATCCAAAATCCAAAATCCAAAATCGTTATTCTTCACGCCAACGGAACTAACCGCGACCGGGAAGCCGCGCTGGCCTGCGAGTTGGCCGGGGGAATTCCCGAAGTAGTTCACATCAACCAGTTGTTAGCCGGAGAGCGCAGCCTGCTTGATTACCACATGCTGGTTGTGCCGGGCGGCTTCTCTTACGGCGACGACCTGGGCGCGGGCGCGCTCTGGGCGCTTGACCTGCGCCACCGTTTTGGCGACGACGTGATCCGCTTTGTAGAAAGCGGTCGCCCGGTGTTGGGCATTTGCAATGGTTTTCAGGTGTTGGTTAAGTCGGGGCTGCTGCCGGGGACGGCGCTCTCTCTGGCAGCGTCTCTCCCCCTAACCCCCTCCCAAAAGGAGGGGGAACCTATTAAAACTTCCCTCCCTGTGGGGGGGGGGGAGGGGGGGCGAGCCGTCACTCTAGCTCCAAACAATTCAGGTCATTTTGAATGCCGCTGGGTCTATCTGCAACCCAATCCCAACAGCCCCAGCATTTTTACCGACGGGCTGACTGACCCCATCTACTGCCCCGTTGCCCACGGCGAGGGCCGGGTGGCCGTGGCTAATGACGAAACACTGGCGGCTATTCAAAATCAAAATCTGCACGCGCTGACCTACGTTAATGCCGATGGTTCGGCGGCGGAGTACCCGGCCAATCCCAACGGTTCGACGGCGGGTATTGCCGGATTGTGCAACCCGGCGGGTAACGTGCTGGGCTTGATGCCCCACCCTGAGAATCACATCTTTCCCTGGCAACATCCCCGCAGCCATCGCGGCGAAATTGGGTTAAGCGGGCTGCGGTTATTTGAAAATGGGATAAAGCGGGCATAACAAGTTTTACCTCGTTCCAAACTGGGGTTTGAGAGCGAGACAAATAACTATCAACGTGACGCGTGATGCGTGATAATTTTACACATAACTCTTCACGCATCACTTAGCAACGTAGAGGTGAAAACTATGCTAACCCATCAAGATTTACTCAAAGCAATTCCAACCGCCCTCCAATCGGTTGACCTGGACGGCTTTGGCCCTAAAGAACAAGGCAAAGTGCGTGATATGTATCGCCTTGATGACCGGCGTATCCTGATTACCACCGACCGCGTCTCCGCCTTTGACCGGGTGTTGGGCGTTGTTCCCTTCAAGGGACAGGTTCTTAACCAATTGAGCGCGTGGTGGTTTGAACAAACTGAAGACATTGTTAAAAATCACGTTATGGCCATACCCGATCCCAATGTGACCATTGCCCGGTCCGCGGACCCTCTGCCGGTAGAGGTGGTGGTGCGAGGCTACATTACCGGCGTGACCAAAACGGCGCTCTGGACTTTGTACGACGCTGGAGACCGCCGCCCCTACGGCATTCCCTTGCCGGATGGCTTACAAAAAAACGACCCGTTGCCCGAACCTATCATCACCCCCACCACCAAAGCCGAAAAAGGCGGTCACGACGAGCGTTTAACCCGCGCTGAGATTTTGGAGCAAAGGTTGGTCGAGCCTCCGCTGTGGGCAGAGATTGAAACCGCCGCCCTTGCCCTCTTTAAGCGAGGGCAAGTGATAGCCCGGCAAGCCGGTTTGATTCTGGTCGATACCAAATACGAGTTTGGGCTGGTAGATGGGCAACTGATTTTAATTGACGAATTTCACACCCCGGACTCCAGTCGTTTTTGGAAGCTGGACACCTACCAGCCGGGTCGGGAACCGGAAAGTTTTGACAAGGAGTACCTGCGCCACTGGTTTGCCGACCAGGGGTACCGGGGCGATGGTCAGCCGCCGGTTATGCCGGATGAATTTGTGGCTCAGGTTGCGGCGCGTTATATTGCCGCCTTTGAGCAACTCACCGGCCAAGAGTTTGTACCGGGTGAGCAGCCCGTTGCGGAGCGGATTGCTCGTAATTTGGCCGGGTGAAAATTTAGAACAAAAATTGCTTGGATGAACGGATTTCACTACTGTACACTTTTAAGGGGCAGTAGATTCGAGGGGTAGGTTGGGTTGAAGAATGAAACCCAACACAACCGGTCCAAGATTGTCGGGTTTCGTACCTCAACCCGACCTACCCATTGCATTTACTCTTCAATTATGCGTTGAACCATTAAACTTTGCGCCTTTGCGTCATTGCGCCTTTGCGTTTTTTTATAGAGAGGATGATTTTGTATGATAGAAAATCGGTATAAGAAAGGACCGCGAGAAGAGTGTGGCGTTTTTGGTATTTACGCCCCAGGCCGCGATGTCGCCCGGCTGACTTTTTTTGGCCTTTACGCCCTGCAACATCGAGGCCAGGCAAGCGCGGGGATTGCTACATCTGATGGCCGGATGGCTTATACGCACAAGGGGATGGGCTTGGTTACGCAGGTATTCAACGAGGATAACCTTAGCCCTTTGCAGGGACACCTGGCCGTTGGACACACCCGCTACTCCACTACCGGCGCCTCGCATGTGCGTAATGCCCAACCTTATCTCATCGAGACCATCCACGGTCCTTTGGGCGTGGCGCATAACGGCAACCTGACCAATGCCCTGACTTTGCGACAAACCCTCCTTGAGCGCGGGGTGGGCTTGTCGTCAACAACAGACAGCGAGGTTATTACCCAAATGCTGGCCGCTCCCGCCGGAATTTGGACCAACGGCAATAGTTCACACGCCATAGACAGCGAACCGGACCGCTGGGTGGCTCGTATCCGGGCTTTTATACAAATGGCCGAAGGGGCCTACTCGCTGACCATCCTGACCCGTAACGCCATCTACGCCGCCCGCGACCCGCTTGGCCTGCGCCCGCTCTGCCTGGGCAAATTCCCGGATGGCGGCTACGTTGTCACCTCGGAATCGTGCGCTCTGCTGACCATTGGGGCCGAATATCTGCGCGAGGTTAACCCCGGCGAAATTGCGCGCCTGGACCAGTACGGCATCGCCTCTTTTGTGGGTCAAGAGTCGACCAAAAAAGCGCTGTGCATCTTTGAATACGTCTACTTTGCCCGACCCGATTCTACGCTGGAAGGGCAGGTTATTCATACCGTCCGGCAACAAATGGGGCGACAACTGGCCGCCGAATCGCCGGTTGAGGCCGACATTGTGGTTGGCGTGCCAGACTCGGCTACGCCGGCCGCTATTGGCTACAGTATGAAATCTGGCATTCCCTACACCGAAGGCGTAACCAAAAATCGCTACATTGGGCGCACCTTTATTGAGCCGGACGATAAATTGCGACAAATCGGCATCAACCTTAAGTACAACCCGCTGACCGCCAACTTGCAGGATAAACGCGTGGTTTTGGTCGATGACTCGATTGTGCGCGGCAATACCATTGGGCCGCTGGTAGAACTGCTCCGCGAAGGGGGAGCGGCGGAAGTTCACGTGCGCGTCTCCTCTCCTCCGGTGCGGCATCCCTGCTTTATGGGGGTCGATATGGCGACTCACAGGCAACTTATTGCCCATCAACTTGATACGGAAGGCATCCGCCAACGCATTGACGCAGACAGCCTGGCCTACTTGAGTTTGCCCGGTATGGTTAACGCCATTCAGGAAGCTTTGGACGGGAAAAGCGGGCATTGCACCGCTTGCTTCTCCGGCGATTATCCCATTTCTATCCCGGAGTGGCTCTTTGACGAAAATCGTGAAAAATTAATCTTTGAAGAAATGTGGGGGTGATTAATGACTTTTTCTACCGATACGCCTTTAGTCGGCATTGTTATGGGCAGTACCTCGGATTTGGACGTTATGATGGGGACCGCCGATATACTGGATTTATTGGGCATACCGTATGAAATGAAGGTAGCCTCGGCCCATCGCACCCCGGACCTGGTGCATGAGTATACTACCACCGCCCAGGAGCGAGGGCTGGAAGTTATTATTGCCGGAGCGGGGGGAGCGGCTCACCTGCCCGGCGTGATGGCCTCGCTCACTATGTTGCCGGTAATTGGCATACCGGTGCAATCGCGGGCGCTTAAGGGACTTGACTCGCTGCTGTCGATTGTGCAGATGCCAAGCGGTATTCCCGTAGCCACTATGGGCATCGACGGCTCCAAAAATGCCGGTCTGATGGCCGCCAGAATTTTGGCTCTTAAATACCCGGAGATTGGGGAGCGGCTGCAACAATTTGCCAAAGAGATGGCAGAGATGATCAAGTCAACCGAGTTAGATTTGGGTAAACAATAGAAGCGCCAGACACGCAAGAGAATTTGTACCCGCCTCAAGAACGTGTATAATGCGCCTCCAATTAAACAACGGGAGGTTGATACGTGTCGAAAAAAAATAAGTTGGTTCAAGGGCGGGTCTAATAGTGATAAATACAGCCCCCTTTAAAAAACTCTACCCTTTTAAGTCCAACTGGCTAGACCTTGATGGCGTTCGCTATCATTATCTTGACGAGGGGCCGCGCGACGCCCCGCCGGTGGTTAGGCTGCACGGCAATCCCACCTGGTCCTTTTATTACCGCAATCTGATTCCGCCCATCAGCCAAAGTCACCGGGTCATTGTCCCTGATCACGTTGGCTGCGGTCTCTCCGATAAACCTCAAGATTATCCTTATTTCCTGGATCAACACATCAAAAATGTTGAAACCCTGCTGGCTCACCTGGAATTGAAAGACATAACATTGATAGTACACGACTGGGGCGGCATGATTGGCATGGGGTACGCCACACGCTACCCGGAAAATATTAAGCGTTTTGTTATTTTCAATACGGCGGCCTTTTATCTAAAGAAGATACCCTTCATGCTTAGAATGTGTCGTCCTGATTTTTTTGGCGGGTTACTTGTCAGGGGATTAAATGCCTTTGCCGGAATGGCCGTTACTGTGGCCGTGTCTAACCGCAAGCGGATGACGGCTCAGGTTAAAGCCGGTTATCTTGCGCCGTACAACAATTGGCACAATCGTGTTGCCGTTCATCGCTTTGTGCAAGATATTCCGTGGGAAGATAACCATCCCTCCCGCGCCACGCTTATGAGGGTCGATTCGGATTTACACCGTTTGCGCCGCCATCCGATGCTCATCATTTGGGGCGCGGATGATTTTGTCTTTACTGAACGCGACTTTTTAGCCGAGTGGCAAAGACGATTCCCGGAGGCTGAATCCCACGTACTGAGAAATGCCGGTCATTATGT
>JAJRVO010000542.1 GCA_024277275.1 Chloroflexota bacterium | reverse complement strand
CGTGTTTCTTAAAGACCGCAGAGGTTTTTTGCGAGACATTTTTAAGCGAATTTGCCCCGGTTATGAACCTGACTTACAGTTAAAATCGGCTTCAGAAACCTCTGCGGTCTGGTCTACACGATTTAAGAAACACCTTCTAAGTTAGCACAGCTAGGTAGTTACACAAATACTAATTACCAATCACCAATCACCAATTACAAAAGTAGTTAAACTACCTCCTGATAAGCGAGGAACAAGTCATTTCTGAGGGAGGCTCAAGCCCCAGTAATTCAAGAATAGTCGGCGCGACATTCCCCAAGACGCCGTTGGCTAAACGCCAATCTGGTTTTTTCTCCGCTACGTAAATAAAGGGAACCAAGTTTGTGGTATGAGCAGTGTGAGGTTTGCCGGTATCGTAATCCAGCATTTGGTCAGAGTTGCCGTGGTCGGCGGTTACTAAGGCGGCGCCGCCCATGCTAACGGTGGCCTCAACCACGCGCCGCACACAATCGTCAACGGTTTCTACGGCTGTAATGGCTTTATCTAAAAACCCCGTGTGCCCAACCATATCCGGGTTGGCAAAGTTCACCAGCACAAACTCATATTGGTTTGACTTGAGCGCCTTGAGCGCCGTTTCCGCAACGCCGTGGGCGCTCATTTCCGGTTGCAAGTCGTAGGTAGCCACTTTTGGCGACGGAACCAGGTTCCGGTCTTCTCCGGCAAGCGGCTCTTCTCGCCCGCCGTTGAAAAAATACGTGACGTGCGCGTACTTCTCAGTTTCGGCGCTGTGGAATTGCTTTTTGCCTGCCATTGAAAGGGTTTGGGCCAAACCGTTGGCAGGTTCGGGTACTTCAAAGGCATACTCCGGTTTTTGCCCGTCGAAATAGTGCATAAACGTAGCCATCTTTAGACCTTGGGGGCCGCCGTTTTCGCGCTCAAAGCCGTCAAAGTCCGGCTCGGTCAAAGCCTTAGTCATTTGTCTGGCCCGGTCGGCCCTAAAATTAAAGAAAATAACCGCGTCATCATTGTTGATGGTGGCTTTGGGCCGGCCTGTATCGTCGACCAAAACAACCGGCTTCACAAACTCGTCGCTCACATTCTCGGCATACGAGGCTTGGATGGCCTCAGTCGTGCTTTTGGCTTGTCGACCTGTACCCAGCACAATTGCGTCATAACCCAATTTGGCGCGCTCCCAGCGTTTGTCGCGGTCCATCGAGTAGTACCGGCCGGCAATGGTGGCGATGGTTCCGTACCCAATTTTGCTTATCTGGTTTTCTAGCTGATCCAGATACGCTGCGCCGCTGCGGGGCGGGGTGTCTCTACCATCCAGCAGGGCGTGAACAAAGACCCGCTCCATCTTTTTTTGTTTAGCCAGTTCAAGCAGGGCATACAAATGCTCTTGATGACTGTGAACGCCGCCGTCGGAGAGCAAACCAATCAAGTGCAGGCTGCTGTTGTGATCAATGGCGTGTTGTATAGCCTCGCTGAGGACTTTATTGGCGTAAAACTCCCCGCTGTCTATCAGACCGTTGATATAAGTTAAATCTTGAGGCACAATTCGCCCGGCCCCCAGATTCATATGGCCTACTTCGGAGTTGCCCATTTGCCCTGCCGGCAATCCAACGGCTTTGCCGGAGGCTTCTAGGGTAGCGCTGGGCCAGTTGTTCCAGATAGAGTCAAAGTAAGGTGTATTGCTCAAAGCAATGGCGTTGTAATCTTTACGGGGGTTTAAGCCCCACCCGTCCATAATAATTAAGGTGACTGGCATTTTGATGTCCTTTAGTTTCTAATGAACCTTCTTTATTTCTGACCCCAGTTTGCGCCGCCGTCAACAGTTTTGTATATGCCTCCGCCGGTGGCGGCTAACACAATATCGGGGTTGGCAGGATGGACGACAATGGCCTTAACATAGTGTGGCTGCCCGGTAGCCGGGTTAACGCTTAACCCGTTGTTGATTGTTAGCCACTTTTCTTCGCCGCCGGCTGTGTTTTTGAAAATACCTTTGGCAAAACGGTCATCCTCAAAGCCGCTGCCGGCGTAAACAATGTTGGGATTGCTGGGCGCAAACGCAATGGCCGAGTAGGCCGAGTCGGCTCCGCCAAAGACCAGCCCGTGGCTGATTGAGCGGAAATCGGCCCCGTTTTCCGTTTTCATAATACCCGCATCGTACGAGTTGATGCCGATTAAATATACGTCTTTTTCCGTGGGATGGACGACCAGGCTAAACGTTCCCTCGCCGGTATTGAAGGCCAACTGCTTAAAGTTGCGCCCGGAGTCGAAAGATTTATAGAGCGACCCAAACAAGCCGCCCACAAAAACAATGTCATGATTAGACGGATCAACCACAATAGCGTTTAATCGACCCCCTTGCAGGCCATTGCCGTACCCTTCGGAAGTCCAGTTTTCGCCGTTGTCCGTAGAAACCACCAGCGTGTCTCCAATGCCGGCGTATACTATGTTTGGACTGGCGGGGTCTACTGTAACCGTATCCACCACCCGGTTGGCGCTGCTCAGGCCATTGCCAAAGGCTCTCCAGCTATTGCCGCCGTCGTCCGACCTGAGTACGGCATTCCAGGTGGGCGCAAAAAAGCGGGCGGGATTGGTGGGATCAATGACAAAAGCGGTTAAGCCGGATCCATCCAGAATCATTCTGGCCCAGGGACCGTCTCCCCCGTTACTGCTTTTGTAGATACCGTCTCCTTTGACCAGAACGTAAACTTCTTTGGGATTCTTGGGATTCATAGCTACGTAGGTTACTTCTTTGGTTCCAATTTGCGGCACGGACAATTCAGATTTCAGCGGGATGACGGTAGGCCCGGCCGCAACCGGGCGGCGGGTGGCGGTAGGCGGTTCCGGCGATGGGGTAGGAGTCGGTTTGGTTTGGCTGCGCGTTGCCGTTGGGGGCCGTTTGGTGGAAGTTGCGGTTGGTTTGGCAAGGGTTGCGGTTTGCGGCGACTCGGTGGGGGTGGCGGTTGGGATATTTTCGGCTTTGGTTGTTTGCGCGGCGATGGCTTCCGCCGTAGCCGTAGCCGCCGCTTGTTCTGTCTGGCGAGCGCTTTCAGCAGCGGCTTCGGCCTGAGCGGTCATTGTTTTTTTCGCCTCAAGCCCGTTTGTTTCGGTGGTTTTGGTGGCGGTTATAAGTGGGTCAACCAGAATAACGGAAGTTGGCGTTGGAGAAGAAAATATACCCGAATTGAGCAGAAAGTAAGCCGCTACGCCTAGCGCTCCCAGGATAATTACCGCTGCGATGATAAGGGGCAACACAATCATGCCGGTTCTTTTTTGCGCAGCAGGCGGCGCTGTAAATGTTTGCTGTGGGACTTGTTGCGCTGATGGGGGAAGCGTTGATTGCATTGGCGGAGTCGCGGTAGGGGTAGCCGGTGGCGCAGACGGAGGCGGAGGCGGAACTGGGGCTATTGGCGGAACCGGCAGGGTAGTTACCCCATCCTCTACAACCGGGGTAAGTTTTGATTTTGGCGAGGCCACGTTAGCCGGTCGAGTGGGCGTTATGTTAAAGCGGGATGTGCCGACGGCCAGCGTATCGCCGGGGTTGATGGGTTGCCACCCGGCGCTCAATCGCTGGTTATTGATAAACGTGCCGTTGGCGCTGTTATTGTCTTTTACCAGGCAGCGTTGGCCGTCGAACCGAATGTAGGCATGTTCGCGTGAGGCGCTTAAAACTTGAATCACCACATCGGCCTGGGCATGACGCCCAATAACCAGGGGTTTTGAACTTATCGGATAGCCCAGACCGGCGCTGTCGACCAGCCAATAAGGCGCATCTATGGCAGTGGCTATTGTCCCCGGTTTCAGGGTTTCCTCTTTATCGGCGCTTGGTGACTCAAGAACGGTTTTTAGCGTTTTTTGCCATGCCGCTACCGATTGCGGACGGTCGGCTTGTTGAACCTGCATAGCGTGTTCAATGGCCTGAGACACTTGCCGGCTCAAGTTTGGGTTGATGGTATTGGGCGGCTCAAACTTGGCCCCGCCAACCATCAGGCTGATGCTATCCGGGGGTTTTTTTGCGGTTAGCACGGCGTACAGGGTGGCTCCCAGGGCGTAAACATCAGAAATCGGGGTGGTCCCTACCCCGCTGTACTGCTCCGGCGGCGAGAAGCCGGGCGTCACTCCGCGCGCGCCGGTTCGGGTTTGGCTGTCCTCTCCCCCCACTTTGGCAATGCCAAAATCAACCAGAACAGCCCGGTCATCAGGCGTAATTTTGATATTCTGAGGTTTGATATCCCGGTGGATAATGGACGGATTTTGCCGGTGAAGATAACTAACGGCGTCGCAGACCTGAATGATATAACTCAGGGCCAGTCTCTCTTCTACAGGATGACCTTGCCGTTTGACTATTTGCCACAGGTCTTTACCTTCAATAAAGTCCATCACCAGGTATTGCTGACCCTCAAAACTAAAGTGATGAATCACTCGGGGCAGGTTTGGATGGCGCAATCGGGCCAA
This sequence comes from Chloroflexota bacterium, assembly GCA_024277275.1. Taxonomy (GTDB): domain Bacteria; phylum Chloroflexota; class Anaerolineae; order 4572-78; family J111; genus JAJRVO01. The sequence goes on along the minus strand of JAJRVO010000542.1, from coordinate 4,600 downwards.
AATCAGGGCCTCTTGCTGAAATTGGTTGATGCTTTGAGGCGTTTGAAGAAAGTTCTCTTTAATAGCCACCCTGATATTAAGGTTGGTATCAAAGGCCTGATAAATAGCCCCCATTCCGCCGTGGGCCAGCAGTTGGTCAATGCGGTAACGGTTTTCTAAAACGGTATCTACGGGTAGAGTCATAGGTTAATCTCTTGTGACCAACAATTTTTGCTCAACGCAGAATTGAGGGGTAAATGCAATGGGTAGGTCGGGTTGAGGTACGAAACCCGACAATCTTGGGCTGATTGTGTTGGGTTTCATTCTTCAACCCAACCTACCCCTCGAATCTACGTTGAACCACAATTTTTATCTCCAAAATGGGCTACCTGGGCCGTCGTTGATAAAAATCTCTTCAACCCTGCCGTCCAGATGAATTACGCGCAGCGTAGGGTTATTTATAATCACGCCGCCGCCGCTCAGGCAAACACCCTTTTGTTTGCCTTGTCCGGTTACACCCTTGTCGTTAAAATAAACTTCTTTGACGTTGTTGACATTCCACCTGTAATATTCGCAATCGCCCTCCATTGTAACCCAGGCGTCAATTGACGGCGGTCCGGATGGAACAATGACCGGCGGCGGCGCATATATGGGAGTAGGCTGCACGTAAATAATTACCGGCGTTGGGGTGGACACAATCACAGAAAGAGTCAGCGACGATTGGACGCTACCGCCGCCGGCCCCGGTAGCCACCAGGTTATAGGTATTGGAAGAGGCCGTGGGGCACACCCGCTGGTTGCCCTGGTTGGCTACCTGATTGCCGTCCAGTCGCACCGTCTGAGCATTTCTAACCTGCCAGCGCAGGGTGGTGCAACTACCCTGGCTCAAGCTGTTTTGGTCGGCAATAAACTTGTCTATGATTGGGTTTTGCGCTTGAGGCTTGGGGGTAGAGGTGGGGGTAGGGGTAGAAGTTGGGGTGTTTGTAGGCACAGGCGTGGGCGCTACGGTGATGCTGACTACCCGTTCTACGTTTTCGCCTTCAAGCGTTTGCACCAGCAGGTTGTAGGTATTGCTCGATTCCGTGGGACAAACTTCCTCCGTCCCCGTCAGGGCCACCTTCTTTGTTTCCCGGCGCACCTCGTTTGCGTTTTGTACGTTCCAGCGCAGGGTGGTACATTCGCCAAAGTTAACGGTGGTTTGGTCGGCGGTAAACTCAATGTCGACTCCCGGCGGCGGGAGGGCCGTGGGCGGCACGGTCAGGGTTATTGCTTTTTCTTCGGTTTCGCCGTTAAAAGAGAGAACAATCAGCCGGTAGGTTTTTGTGGCTTCTTGCGGGCAAACCCTGTGACTGCCTTAATTCGACACTAACTCGCCGTCTAAGCGAACCTCTTTGGCATCTTCCACCCGCCAGCGCAGGGTGGCGCACTCGCCCAGTTTAACGCTGTTTTTATCGACGCTGAAATCCACAACCGCTGGGGGGATGGGCGTGGGCGTAGGCTCTTCGGTGGCGGTTGGCTCGACCACGGCAGTGGGGTTATTCTGGGTTTTGTCGGTTTCAGTTGGTTGCAAAGCAAACCAGCCAATCACGCCAATGCCGATGACGGCCAGCAATGCAACCGCGCCCGCTATCAGGCCAATGGCCAAACCTTTGGAGGCAGAAGAAGCCGGGACTGCGCCGGCGGCTGCCCCCGGTCCCTGCACGCCAAAAGTCACCGTGGTGCCTACCTGCACCGTGTCTCCTCCCTGGAGGGGGGTGGGGCTGCTAATACGCTGCCCGTTAACAAAGGTTCCGTTAGACGACCCCAGGTCTTGAATAAAAACGCCGTTAGGCTGCACGGTGATGCTGGCGTGCTGTTTTGAGATGGTTGAGTCGGCAATATGAATTTGATTACCGGATGTGCGACCAATGGTTTGAGCGCCGCTGACCAGCGAGAAGGTTTGCCCCGGCTGCGATCCTCGCTGAATAACCAGACTAAAGTTAGAGACGGCAGCCGCGCGGCTTGGGCCTTGCTGCGGAATGTAGGTTGGCCCCAGGTCGGCTACTGAGCCGGACGCGCCCGGCTGGCTCACGTTCAGGGTTACGGTTGTCCCAACTTGGAGTACATCCCCCGGCTTTAACCAGGTAGAGGCGGAGATTCGCTTCCCGTTGATAAAGGTTCCGTTGGACGACCCCAGATCTTCAATGAAAGCGCCGTCGGCCTGAACCGTGATGCGAGCGTGTCGCTTGGAGATGGTTGGGTCGGCAATATAGATTTGATTGCCGGACGTGCGGCCAATTGTGTGCGAACCGGCAGTCAGGGTGAAGGTTTGACCGGCCTGCGGTCCGCTTTGCATAGTGAGCGTGAATTGTGGGTTACTCATTTTTTCCTCATAGGTAATTATTCGGCTTGAAACGCAATCACTGCTTTTACGGGTAATTGGTAATTAGTAATTGGTTATTGGGTCTAATTACTAATTACTAATTACCAATTACTAATTACCGCCATTTCAGCAACTCTGAATGGAATAGCTGAATAGTTGCCCTCATAGAATCAAAAGTTTTAACAGGGACTCCATCCGCCCCGGCCATCGAGACAAATTTTGGTAAATTGACCGTTGAGGTTCAATTGCATAGTCTGCACAAAGACGCCTCTGGGAACAACGCTGAAAAAGGTCAAAGATGTTGTGCCGCCGGGCGGGGGACCGGCCCCGGCATAGCCGTAGTAGCAGGCCGTTACTTCTTGCCCGGTGGAGGTAAAGAATTTCATGTTCTTGCCCCAATCGTCTTGCACTTTGACGGTTGAGTTGTTGGTAAACAGCAACTCAACATTAAAGCCCCTGAAATTGGCGTTTTTGTCGTCCCAACTGTTGTTTTCCCGGGACTGACAGGGATTGCCGTCTCTGGGAGCGCCCCAGGGTTCTTCGTATCTATGTTGACCGCCAATAGACAGCGCATAAGGGCCGGTGGCCGGCGCCGGGGCGGGAGCCGGTTGAACCACTACTGGCGCGCTACCTGACTGGCCGCAGGCTCCGCCCGCCCCACTTGGGCCAAGACAGAGCGTGAGCGTATACCCATTAACGTTAAGCTGGACGGTGTTGACGTAATCGCCGGCGGGTACAAGGGCAAAAAAGGTCACGTCGCCGGTAGCGCCGGAAGCAACGCCTGTGCCTTGCCCGCCGCCGTAAGCATGGTAGCAAAATCTACCGCTTTGCCCGCCGGCTGTGGTGTAGCTTGGCGTCCAGGCATCCGGGACGGGGATGGTTGAATTATTGGTGAGCAATAACTCAAGGTTAAAGCCCCTGAAATTGGGGTTTTTATTATCCCATGACCCCTCGTTGTAGGTTCGGCAGACATCGCCGTTTCGGGCCGCGCCCCAGGGTTGTTCGTACAGGTGTTTGGCCCCAACCGTTAGCATATACCCGCCGCCAACAGCCGACCCTGAGCCGGGTTGTCCCACTGCCGGGGCCGGAGCGCCCGTTTGCGTAACAACGGCGGGCGTAGGCGTTGGCGGAGCGGCGCCTTCCTGGCTGTTCAGGTCGTCAATGTAAATTGTGCCGCGACCGCTGTAAGCGTCGCTGCCGTCATCCAGCACAATGGCCTGAAAGCTGATGGGGTAATCAATTGCGCCGTTATCGGGACCGCTGATGTGGCCGCTGGGCCAGGGTTGGCCGGGGTCCAAAAAAGCGGTCATCTCTTGCCAGCCGTTATGATTGACCCGGCCAAAGTTCATTGACCAGCTTTGGCCGCCGGCGTCCTTAATCCAAACGTTAAGAAAGTGGCCGGAGCCATCGCCGTACACCCAGGCCGAGATTGCGTTAGGCCGTCCGGCCAAGCTTCTGGCTTGCAGAAATACAACGTAATCGTTGTCGGGCGTAGAAAAATTGTAGCTTAACTGTCCGGCGTAGCTGCCGCTGTGGACCTGGCTTGAGGACCGGGTCAGTTCGCCGTAGGGTTGGTCGCCTCGTTTCCAGGCGCCCGCGCTCTCAAAATCCTGAAAAATGCCCAGGGGGGCGGGGCTGGTGGATGTTTGGAGTTGTTGAGCAGTTGGCGTTGGCTTAACCGTAACCGTGGACTCAGACACAGGCGTTGGCGTGGGCGTCGGCGTGAATGTTGCGTCGGCGGCGGGTTCCGGTACAAAAATCTCGCAAGAACCCTCGCCGGCCGGACCCGGCCCAAAAACGTCCATCTGTCCGTCGGATGGCTCAATGTCCAGCCCGTTGGGAATCTCGCGGCTGGCGTACCACTGGATTCTAAGAAAATGCGCGCCGGGCGATAGCAGTCCCAGATTATGCCAAAACACAAGCGAAGCGTCCTCATTTTGGTAGTAGCTAAGCGTGTGGAGGGGGCGGCCATCCAGGGTAACGTCGTAATGGGCGGAAGCCAGCCACTCTACCAGATAGTTAGTTTCGCTGTCGTTTTGAGCCATGCGCTGTTGCCATGAAACGTATACGGCGTCGTTGGGCGAGACTTCAATTTGTGTTTGGCAAAAGGGGTCAATTTCAAGAGCGTCCGGCGGCAGCGGTTTTTGCTGGGCGGTAACAGCCGCTATACCGGGCACGCTTAGCGGCTCGGGGGTTGGCGTTGGTTCCTCGGAAGGGATAGCTGTTGGTTCAAGGGTATCGGCGGGGGAGGGCGTAGGCG